>NZ_JBGUES010000061.1:0-5365 GCF_041821165.1 Poseidonibacter sp.
GATAGAAAATTGCTTCCTTTAAAAACTGAAATTAAAAAGTTATATTCAATAAATGATATAAGAGTTATTTCTTTTGTTCATTATCTGTCAAGTATAAAAAAGATAAATACAAATGGAATCAAGTATATTATTGACATATTAGATAATAATATGGATGAAAAAAATAGAGAAGAGTTTCTTGATTTTGTTGAAGATAAAATGGAAAAGTTATAATAAATAGATATGAAGAAACAACTTTATGTAAATATCTTTTTAACTTTTTCATAAATAAAGTCTTTAAATCTAAAGATTAATAAAGCAAGTAGTAAAATAAAAAGTACAATCCACACAAAATGAGAATCAAATATAAGTAAAGTATTTATAATTTCTTGTAAAAAAATACCCCAAAGTGCTATTGCAATAGTTGTGGATATAAAAACTATAAAGATTATAGAGTAATGTTTTATACCAATTAAAAAACCAATAATAGCACCTACAATTGGTCCTGTCATCCAAAATGGAATAAATACAAAAATAAAAAGTCCAAATTTTCCATATTTATCAAATTTTTTTTGATGTTTTTGTTTTTGTTCTTGAACCTCTTTAAAAAAAGCTTCTAATACTTTTATTTTTACAATACCTTTAAAACTTGATACAAATAAAGAATAAATAGTAGTTACTAAAATCATTTCAGTAATAATATTTACACCAATTACTATAAAATGTGATAATTGAGCAGCATAACCAAAAGAAAGAGCAGGGACTCGTCCTACTAAAATATTAGAAAAAACAATGCCAGTAATTTTATTTGCAAAATTTACATCAATAATATAGCAAATGATAATAAAAACTGTTAATAAAAAAGTCAAAATCAATGATAATAGTAAGATATTACCTTCTTGACCTCTAAATAGTTTTTCTAATAATTGTTTCATTTAAAAGGTAATTCTATAATAAATTTTGTATTATTTTGTGTTGTTTGTACTTTTAAGTTTCCATTAAAACTTGATTTTACAACTAACTGAACCATATAAAGACCTGTTCCTGTACCAAACTCTTTTGTAGTAAAATAGGGGTCAAATATTTGGTTTATATATTCTTCTTTTATTCCACCTGCATTATCTTGAATTATTATAATGATATTTTTATCTTTTATTTCACTTTGAATTAAAATTTCTCTATTATCAATATTATTTTCAATAAATGCTTCTTTTGCATTTGTAATAAGGTTTACAAATACTTGCTCTAACTCTGTTTGTACACCATAAAGTTGTTCATCATTTATATTTATTATAATATTTATATTTTTATCAATTAGTTGTTTATCTAAAAGCTGAGTAGTTTTTTTTATTGCATCTTTTAAATAAAAATCATATTTTTCTTTATTTGGATTAAAAAAGTTTATAAAGCCATTAATAGTCTCATTCATAAATGAAATTTGTTCTTTTGTATTTTTATGGAAATCTTCAATAAACTCATCATTTATTTCATCATAACGGTATGAATCTTTTACATCTAAACAGTACAAAGATATGTTATTTAGAGGTTGTTTTAACTGATGTGCAATAACTCCAATCATTTCACCCATTGTTGCCATTCTTGATTGATGTATTAGTAGTTCATCTTTTTTTATTAACTCCAGTTGTCTATTTTTTTTATCTTCATATAAATCAATATATACTTTTAATTTTGAAGTTAATAAAACATCATCAATAGGTTTTGAAATATATTCAACAGCGCCTAAATTATATCCACGTTTTTGATAATCTTCTTTATCATAAATACCCGTAATAAATATAATAGGAATATTTTTTGTTTTATTTATTGATTTTAAATATTGAGCAAATTCAAAACCATCAATATCAGGCATTTGAATATCACTTAAAATAAGATCAATTTCATTTTTCATTAATATTTCCATACCTTCATTTGCACTTAGTGCTGTAAAAATATTAATATCAAAACTATGTTCTATTATAAGCTCTAAAGAGTGTATATTTTCTTTTACATCATCTACTAATAAAACAGAAAAGTTATTCATTTTTAAACCTTTAACTCATTTATTTTTGCAAGAAATTCATCTTTATCTAGTGGTTTTTTATATATAAAAGAAGCTTTTTCTTTAAGTGTTTTAGAAATTTTATCTTCATATATTAAAGCATAGTTTATAGAATTTTTTTCTATAAAATCACTAAGTACACTAAGTTCATTTTCTGTTTGTTTTGAAATATCAATAATAACTAAAAAGTATTTTTTACTCTTAGAATAAGAGATAAGTTCATCTAAGTTATTTGCTTGTTGTATATCAAAGTGTTTTTTTAATTCAATTGTTAAAACAAAAAAAGATAAAGGGTCATTATTTAGTATTAAAATATCACTATTTTTATTTAGTTCTTTTTTCTTCTTTTCTTCTATAATAATTTTATCTTTATTTTTTGGAAGTTTTATACTAAAAGTACTACCTTTATCAACTTCACTACTTACAGAAATCTCACCATTAAGTAAATACAATAACTCTTTACAAATAGCCAAGCCAAGTCCTGAACCACCATATTTTCTAGTAGTTGAACTATCTGCTTGTTTAAACCTATCAAAAATATGCTCTAGTTTATTTTCACTAATTCCAATACCTGTATCTTTGATTATGATATTTATATAATCATCTTCATTTTTAACTATAAAAGATATAGAACCCTTAGAAACAAACTTTAAAGCATTGCTAAGTAGGTTTTTTATGATTTGTTTAACTCTTTGTTTATCACTATAAATTAATCCAATATCTTTATCATATTCAAAAATAAAATCAATATTTTTTGCTAAAACTTGAGGTTCGAACATCTCTTTTACTGATATAATTAAACTATTAAAATCAATTTGTGAATAATCAAGTGTAATCTCACCAGCTTCTAGTTTTGATAAATCTAAAACATCATTGATTAAATATAATAAATCATTTCCACAACTATTAATAATAGAAAGATTTTTTACTTGTTTTTCATCCAATGTATTATGTTTGTTTTTCATCATAATCGAAGATATTACATTTATAGAATTAAGTGGAGTTTTTAGTTCATGACTCATATTTGCTAAAAAATCATCTTTATATTTATGTGCATCTATTAAATCATTTTTTTGTTTATTTAATTTCATAGCTAAAACTTTTAATTTATCTCTTCTATATTGTATATCAGCTTGCATATTTCGTAAGGATTTTGCAAGTATTCCTATTTCATCAGATTTATTTAAAAAAGGAATTTGGGGATTTTTATTTTCTCCAATATCTTTAGCAACATTTGATAGTTTTGTTAGCATATTTGTTAATCTAACACCAATAAAATATGATAATAATGTTGAAATTAAAATCTCAAGTAAGATTATATATAAGGTGTTTTTTTTATTTTCATTAATAAATCTAAAGTTTTTACTTAAATCAAAAACTATATACATAGAACCTAAATAAAAATCTTCTTCATAGATTTTTACATAACTTACTTTGTATATTTCATCATCGATTGAAAAGTCAAAATTCTTTTTGCTTTTTATTAACTCATCTAACTCTTTATATTTATAAACATATTTGCTTGATAAAATATTATCATTAGGACCTAAAATTACAAGAGAATTTATATAGGGAATTTTTCTTGCATTAATAACTAAATTATCCAAAGTAGCAACATCATAAATACTAATTGGTACTTTTACTAACTGCTCTAATAATGAGATATTTGATTCGATTTTTTGTTTGATTAACTGTTTTGCAGAGTTATTAATAGTAATAAAGTTAAAAGTAACTATTAAAACAATAAAAAATACTTCTAGTAATACAAATGATAAAATAAATCTATATTTAAATGACATGACTTACTTTATACCAATTTTTTTAATACTATCATATTCTGCTGTATTTGTTTTTATAAACTCTTTTATACTTAATAATGTTTTTAATTCATCAGGCATATTTAAAAATGCTTTTTCAAGTTTTTTAATATCTTCTTTTTTAACTCTTTTATTATACGCAATTGGATGGCTTGGATATGGATTTGTTTTATAAACAATATTTATTTTCTCTTTATCAATTGAGTCTTTAAAATTATTAAATGTTCTAATAATTCCACCACCTAAATAACCAACATCTCTTGCAATACCTTTATAGACTGAATCATGAGAGTTTACATATAAAATTTTCCCATGTTTTTGAATATCAAAATTAAACTTTTCTTTTAGTTCAAATTTTGTTAAAAGAGTAGCTGCAAAGGCATTTGGAGCAGGAAATAAAAATGTTTTATTTTTCAAATTATCAAAAGAAAAATCAGCTTTTTTTTCTTTTGAAATAATTATCCCAATAATGTTTTTTTTAGCTCTAATAAAAGCTTCATAATTTTGTTTTTCATTAGCAACAATAAAATGATAAGGATTCATATATGCTATATCATAAGCGCCACTATATAATTCTTTTTCAAATAAAGGAATAGAACTTTTTGTTTTAAAAACTACATTTATTCCTGTTTCATCTTTTAAATAGTTTGTAATTTGTAGCCATTTTTTAGAAAGTTTTAATGCACTTTGTTGTGGAACTACACCTAAAGTTAATTCACTTGCAAAACTATATGAAAGGAAAACAAGTAATATAAATAAAGCTTTCATTATATAAACCCTTATAAATCTTTATTTTCATTATAGGATAAGATTATTAAATACTATTTAAATATTTTTTTATAATTGCAATCTTTTTGCACCCATTATTGTTAATCTTCTTAAAATCAATTGGGAGATTTAAAATGAAAAAGTTATCGTTATTCGTTTTTATAGATGGTTTTGGTTGGCAAGTTTATAATAAACATGGATTTAATCATAAAGCAATAGATACAAGAAAAAAACTAAAAACAACTTTTGGTTTCTCTTCAGGTGCAGATCCATCAATCTTAACAGGAAGATACCCAAATGAACATACTCATTGGTCAAGTTTTTATTATGACCCAAAAAACTCACCTTTTAAGTTTTGTAAATATCTATCTTTTTTACCAAAAAGAATTTTTGATAGATTTAGACCAAGACATTATTTAAGTAGATTAATGAAAGCAATAAATGGTTACACAGGTTATTTTGAAATATATTCTGTTCCTTTTGCTCATTTACCATATTTTGATTACTTAGAAAAACATGACTATTTTGTTCCAAATGGAATCTTAAAAACAGACACAATTTTTGACTGGTGTGTACAAAATGATATTCCCTACCACTGCTCAAACTGGAGAAAAAGTGAAACTTATAATATCAATGCTTTAAAAAAAGAGATTGATAAAAAAGAGATTGAGTTTTCATATCTATATCTTCCAACACTTGATGGTGTAATGCATACATATGGCACAGAACATCAAAATACAAA
>NZ_JBGUES010000061.1:5375-11752 GCF_041821165.1 Poseidonibacter sp.
TTATGCACAAGATAATTATGATGAGGTTTCTTTACATATTTTTAGCGACCATGGAATGTGTGATACAAAAGATAGCGTTGATTTAATTTCAATAATTGAAAAAAGCAATCTTGATTATGGAAAAGATTATGTTGCTATGTATGATTCTACAATGGCAAGATTTTGGTTTTTAAATGAAAATGCAAGAGTAAAAATAGAAGATATCTTAAAAAAACAAACATCAGGAATAATCGTAGATGATGATGAATTAAAAAGAATGAATGTATTTTTTGAAGATAGAAGATTTGGAGAGTTGTTTTTCCTAACAAATCCAGGAACTTTAATAAATCCAAGTTATTTTGGATTAAAAGCAATTCCAGGAATGCATGGTTTTCATCCTGACCATAAAGATTCAGATGCTTTAATGTTTTCAAGTACAACAATAGATTCAAATATAAATAGCATTACAGATATTAGAAAAGTAATGGAAAAAGAGATTAGAAATGAAAAATAATGAAATTAAAACAGATGATTTTTTTACTATTAATCCTTTTTATTATCTAAAAGTATTAACATATAAAGCACCAATAATCCTATTAGTAACGATTATTTGTGTTGTAATCTCTGTTTATTTTGTAAACTCTTATAGCACTGTTATTTATAAAGCTGTTTCAAAAATCATAAGATATGATAAAAAAATATCTATGCCAAGAGATGTACCTTATAAATTTCAAAACTTTAATTATGATACTGCCTTACAAACAATAAGAACAAGAAAAAATTTAAATGAAGTTATCAAAATATTAAATCTTGATACAACAGTTGAAAAACTATTTTCATCTTATGAAATTAGAAGAAGAAAAAACTCAGATATTATTGAAATATTTTTTATTCATAAAGATAAAGATATGGCTGTAAAAGGTGCAGATTTATTAACAGAAATATTTTTAAAAAACTTTCATGAAATTCAAAATGCTGCAACAAATGAAATCTACAACTATTATAAACTTCAAAAATCAAATATAGAAGTAGAAATAGAAGCTTTAGAAACACAAAAAGTTGCTTTTAATAATAAAAATAAAATCTTATCTTTAGATATTCAAAAAGATTATAAATATGAACAATTAAATGAAATAGCTTTAAATCTTATTGATACAAAAGTTTTAAAAAATGAATACACAACAAAAATAAAAGAGATAAGTGAAAAACTAAAAAATATTCCAAAAGAAGTGCAACTTGAATATTCTGTAAGATCAGCTGATTTAAAAGCAATAGATGAAAAAGAAAAAGAGTTATCTAAAATGAAACAAAAATATACACAACATAATCCAAAAATTAAAACTCTTAAAAAACAAATTGAAAAAATGAAAGATAACTATGCAAATAATAAAAATAAAAAAAATATTCCAGATGAAATCACATATGGAAATAATCCTTTATTTATAGCTTTAGTAATAGAACTATCGCAAAGTAAAATAGGTGTAGTTTCATCAACAAATAGAATTGCTGAATTAATACAACAACAAGAATTTACACAAAATGAAATAAAAGAATTAAACTTTTTAGAAAAAGAGTATTCAATAATTTATAAACAATTAAAAGAAAAAAAACAATTAATGGATTTAGTTGTTCAAAGATTAAATGAGTTAAAAATTGTACTTGATTCAACACAAGAAGATTTTAAATTTTTAGAAAGAGCAAAAACTCCAAAATTCCCTGAGTCAAACTATAAAAAAGCAATTGTAATTGCTAGTGCTTCTTTTTCTTTATTTATTATGATTGGATTTTTTATTTTGAAATCATTTTTTGATTTTAAAATAAAAGAGCCATTTGATATTAGAACAAGATTTAATATCAAATTATTAGGAGAGTTCACAGATACTAAAGATAAAAAAATTATCAAAAAAGATTCATTGAATTTTATAAATAATTTTATTAAATCAACAAAAAATAAAAAAATAGTTTTAGTATCAAGTGACTTAGAAAAAACAGGAAAAACATTTGTAATTGATTTATTAACGTATTTTTCATCAAATATAAAAAGAAAAATTTTATTTATTCAAACAGTAGATAAAAATAGTGATGAAATAAAAGATTCATTAATAGATTATTCAAATGATAATGTATTAGATTTGAAAAATGTAAATATTGTAAATGAGTTTGTTGATAAGTTATATATTATCAATGATGAAAAAAATGATTATCAACTTGCAAATGATAAAGCTACTTTAAAATTATTTAAAGAGTTAAAAAATAGTTCTTATGAGCAAGTGATTTTTGAAATTCCATCATATGACTCAAATCCATATTTTTTTATTAATCTATCTTCTTATGCTGATTTAATACTTTTAGTTTTTAAATCAAACTATTCAGATAGAAAAAAAATAGATTTACTAATAAATGAAATTAAAAAACTAGGTTTAAAACATATTCAAGGAGTATTAAATGTTATTGATAAAAAATTTATTTAATATTATCATCATTATGATAGTGGCTGTACTTTTTGTAGCTTGTGTTGCTTCACCTAAACCAGAAGCTAGTGATAAATCAAAACTTTTAAATAATGAAAAAGTTTCAAAAACTAAAAAAAGAAATATGACTTTTGAAGTAATTGAAAAAGATTTTGAAATTATTCATAATGGTTTAAATGAAAATGAAGAGAAAAAAGAGCTTCTTGAACTACATAAAAACGAACAAAAAGATTATGTAATTGGTTCTGGGGATATGTTTAATATTTTTGTTTATGAAGAGTTAGATTTAAGTGTAAAAGGTTCTGTTGTAAAAGCAGATGGAACTTTGACATTCCAATTAATTGGAGATGTAAAAGTTGCAGGACTTACTATAAATCAAGCAATGATAAAAATATCAAATAAACTAAAAAAATATCTTGTAAATCCAATTGTATCTATTATTCCAGTTGAGTTTAGAAGTACAAGTTTTACAATATTAGGCAAAGTTTCACTTCCTGGGACTTATCAAATTACAAATAATACTAAAGCAATTGACTCAATTGCAATTGCACAAGGTCTTTCAATTGGTATTTTTGAAGATAATACTATTGAACTAGCAGATTTAGAACATGCTTTTATTAGACGAGGAAACAAAGTTTTACCAGTTAATTTTATAGAGTTAGTAAGAAAAGGAAATCCTTTACATAATATTCCTTTAAAAGATAAAGACTATATCTATATTCCATCAGCTTTAAATACAGAAGTTTATATCTTAGGAGAAGTTAATCTTCCTGGACATTATGGATTTAAAGAAAGAATGACTTTAAGTCAAGTAGTTACGTATGCCAAAGGATTTAAAAAAACTGCAAACTTAGAAAAAGTTGCGATTATTAGAGGAAATCTTACAAACCCAACTGTTTATCTTGCAAACTTAGAAGATATTTTAGAGGGTAAAATGAAAGATTTTTTAATGAAACCTTTTGACATTGTTTATATTCCAACTTCTACACTTGGAGATTGGAATGATATTTTAAAAACAATAATGCCAAGTTTAGAAGCTATTCAAAGTGGCTATATCACAAATCAAATTATAAGAGGAGATTAAGATGAAAACGTTTTTCCAAAAAATAAAAGAAGATATTGCGATTTATAAAAATAAAGAAACAATATCAAAAAAAGATTTATTACATGTATTTAATCCAAGATTATATCCTGTAATTTTAGTAAGAGTTGCTAGTTTACTTAGTCAATATCATTTAGGTGTTTTAGGAAAAATTGTTTCTTTTCTTAACTTTGTTTTATTTGGTTGTGATATCGCAAGAAAAGCTAAAATTGATGGAGGTTTATATTTACCTCATACAAGTGGAGTTGTAATTGGTGAGTTTGCAACAATTGGAAGAAATTGTATTATTCACCAAGGTGTAACTTTAGGAGATAGAGGCGAAGAGTATGAAGATGCAAATCCTACTATTGGAGATTTTGTAGAGATTTGTACAGGAGCAAAAATATTAGGGAAAATCACTTTAGATGATTATTCAATTGTTGGAGCCAATAGTGTTGTTTTAAAAGATGTACAAAGATGTGCAGTAGTTGTTGGAATTCCAGCAAAAGTTGTTAAATATAGAGAAGTTATTTAAAGGTTAGATTATGTTTGAGTTAAAATATATCATCTTTTTTATTGTTCTTTTTATAGGAGTTCCTATAGCTGTAGTATTTGCTAAAAGATTTGATTTTGTTGAAAAATCTTTATGGTTTTTACTACTGTTTTTTACAGCTAAAACAGAAGATATAAACTTTTTCTCAATGGAAACATACAGAGGAACAGCAAGAGGTTTTGAAATAGGACTTGTTGATATTACAGCTATTATTCTATTTTTTGTGATTTATTCAAGAAGAGATAAGTTTCCTATTACTATTCCTGCTGGAAGTTCTTTATATTTTATTTATTTTGCTTTTTCATTTATTTCTATAATAAATAGTGATGTATATATTTATTCATTTTTTGAGTTATGGAAAATGATAAGAATGTATTTTTATTTTTTTGTAGTTTATAACTTAGTTCGATCATTTGATGATATTGAGCAGTTTTTAAAATTTATGTTAATAATCGTAGGTTTTATTACATTTATGGTTTTAAAACAAAAATATCTTGAAGGAATGTTTCAAACAAGAGGGCCTTTTCCTCATCAAAATTCACTTGTAATGTATATGATAGTTTATGGAAGTATATTTTTATCTTATTTACTAAATGTAAAAAATGCAAAACTTTATGTTTGGTTACTAGCTTTTGGTGCTGCTAGTGTTGATATTATCTCTACTTTATCAAGAGGTGGAATGGCCGTATTTTCTATTTCTATATTTATAATATTTTTATTATCTTATAGAAATAAATTTACTTTAAAAAAATTAGGAATTACCTTAGTGTTTTTAATAGGAGCTACTGGTATTTTATATAAAGCCAGTGACACAATAATTGAACGTGTTCAAACAGCACCTGAGGAGTCTTTAAATGTAAGAGTTGTATTAGCACAAGCTGCACAAAATATGGCAAATGATAAAACTTTTGGAATAGGGCTTAATAACTTTGGTTTAAAAATAAATCCACCTTATTCTTATGGTGAACATATAGAGAGAAAAGATAGTGATGAAAAAGGTGGTTTAGTTGAAACTGTTTATCTAATGGTTGCAGCTGAAACTGGTTGGCATAATTTACTTGTATTTATAAGTTTTTTACTATTTTTTTATTTTAAAAATATAAAAAATTACCTTGCTTTAAAAAAAGGAAAATATAAAAAATATAGATATCTTCCTATGGCTTTTATAGGTTGTCTTACAAGTATTTATTTACAATCTACAATGGAATGGGTACTAAAACAAACAAATAATTTCTATCAACTTATGTTTATTTTTGCTCTTATTGTAGCAATTACTAAAATATTACAAAAAGGAAAAGAACATGGAAAATCTAAATGAAAATACAATTTTTGAACAAATAAATCCTTTAATAGAACAAAGTATGACAAATGAACAAAAAAGAGAAACTAAAAGATTAATCTCTTGTGCATTGCCAAAACCTAGAAAAAAAATCATAACATTAAACTTTAATTTTTGGTTTTTTAAAATGTTTTATATAACTATTTATTTAGGTAGTGAACATAGAAGTATTTCAAGAAGATTTAGTATAAATAAAGTTTTTCAACTATTTGTAATTTCATTTTCTACTTTTTTTGTTTTTTTAGTAATACTTTCTGCACTAACTGCAATCTTTTTGGCTTTATATTATATAAAATCGCTATTAGGAATAGATTTATTTCAATTCCATCTTTTAAGATAAAAGGATAGATTATGAAAATTTTGATTTTAAGTAATTATTATCCGCCTTATTATATAGGTGGTTATGAACTAGCGTGTTTTGATACGGTTGAGTACTTAAAAAACGCAGGTCATGATGTTTATATTTTAACAGGTGATTACAAAGAGTGTAGTCAAAATTTTCAAAGAGTATATAGAAAACTAAAATATATAGATTATTCAAATCCATCTTTTTTGGATAAATTTAAAATAGAAGAGTTTAACTACAATATTACAAAAGATGTAATTTCAAAAATAAATCCTGATTTAGTTTATATTTGGTCTTTACGATTAGTTTCACTAGCTCCTTTATGGGCAGTTGAACAAACAAAGGTAAAAAAAGTTTTTGAAATAGGTGATTTTTGGATGAAGGGGTTTTTATCAAATTCATTTATGTCAAAAATAAAAAGAAGCATAAAACAAGTAATACCATTTTTTAAAAGTGTTGAAGTAAAAATAGATCCTATTATTAGTGTTTCAAACTGGATGAAAGAAGAGATGAAAGAGTTATATGGTTCACAGCAGATATTTCAAATACCAAATGGTACAAAAATCACAAAAGAAAAAGTAGAAAAAAATAGTGTAATGATGAGGTAT
>NZ_JBGUES010000062.1:0-11581 GCF_041821165.1 Poseidonibacter sp.
ACTTCCACCAATACCAATAGCAGTATCAGGAATTTCAATATTTTGTTCAAAAATCTTTTTTAAATTATCTAAGATATAGTTTCTTGCACCATCAATATCATTTTTATTAAAATATAACTCTTTGATTCTCACTGTTCCAATATTTAAAGACATTGATTTTTCAATATTTCCATCTTTAACAAAACAAAACTCAGTAGAACCACCACCAATATCAATAGTAACAAAACTATTTTTATCAACTAAGTTTAATGCAGCAACTCCACCATAATAAGCTTCTGTTTCACCATTAATTACTTTAATACTAAGACCTAAATCTTTTTGTATTTTTGATATAAACTCTTTTGCATTTGGAGCATCTCTAAGTGCAGATGTTGCAACACAAATTATTTTTCTTGATTTTAGTGATTTTGATATATTTAAAAAAGATTTTAAAGATTCGTAGGCTCTTTGCATTGGGATTTCTTGAAGATTTCCGTTATTTTCATAACATCCTTCTGAAATCTTAACTTTACTTTTCGTTTCGTTAATTAAGTTAAATGCAAATCGACTACTCTTCTGTAGCACAACCATTCGCATTGAGTTTGACCCAATATCTATAATAGTTGTAATTTTAGCCATTAATTTTCTTCTTCCATAAGCTGTTTAGCTTTGAATTTTAACTCTTCCATTGTTTCTTGATTATCTGGATCGATAATAATACAATCAACAGGACAAACTTCAATACATGACGGCTCTTCATAATGACCAACACATTCAGTACATCTATCTGAATCAATCATATATATTGGATCACCCTCTTCAATAGCCTCATTTGGACATTCTTCTCTACACGCATCACAAGCGATACATTCATCTGTAATAATTAAAGACATATAAGTTCTTCCTAAGTATAAATTATTTATGTGGAGTTATAACGAATTTTCCTTTAGTATTTCTTTAATTAAAGAAAAATTACGTTCATTTTTTGATATAAGTAAAAATTTATCTGTATGCTGTGTAAATAAACCACTACTTATATGCAAAGCTGCTGCAATATCAAACTCCCTAATAGCACCTATAATTAATACAAAATTATAGTTTTTTGCACTACTTAAAGATAAAGCAACAGCACCTGGAGATCTATATTTTATTTTATTTTCATAAAAATCTTGGCAAATTTTTGGATAAGCATAAGCTCTTTCAAATATACCAATTGATGACTTTGTACTAAAAACTTCATTTTTTAAAGAATTATCCACTAATGAAATATTAATAATTTCATTTGTAAATGCTTTATATTTTAACTGTGCAGTTACTAAATTACAAATAAATCCAGCAATAGTAATATTATCTAATTTTAAAGCAACAGAAGTACCATAATAAGGAAGGTTCGATGCAATATTATCACTTCCATCAATTGGGTCAATAATGATTAAAAACTCTTTATCATTACTTAGTTTTCCACACTCTTCTGAATAAATATTTCCAAACTTTTTTAGATATTTAATAAATATATTTTCAGCAATTAAATCAATATTTAAACTATTATCACCACCACACCCAATAGTGTTAGAAGGCTCTAAATCATTTTTACTAAGATTTGTATTAATATAGGTATAAAGTTCTTTATTAGCAGCAATTACAGCCTCTATAAAAGATTTTTTATAGAGTTCTGTAATAGTTTTCATTTATGAAAAGTTTTTAATAATAGTTCTTGCAGCTTCTCTACCATCAACAGCGGCAGTTACAGCTAAGTGTGCACCTCTTTGACAATCTCCACCTGCATAAACTTTTTTATTTGAAGTTTTGTAGTTTGAAGTTTCAATACCACCCCAAGAGTTTGTATCAACATTTAAATCTTTTAAGAATGTTGGAACTTCTGGAGAGAATCCTAAAGCCATGATAATAATATCAGCATCTTCAATATATTCACTTCCTTCATTAATAACAACTTTTTGTCTTCCTGACTCATCAGGCTCACTCATAGATGTAGTTAATAATTCAATTCCTGTTGCAATACCATTTTCAACTACAATAGATTTTGGACTTACGTTAAATACATATTCAACACCCTCTTCTTTTGCATTTACAACTTCTTTTTTACTTCCTGGCATATTAGCTTCATCTCTTCTGTATAAACATTTAACAGATTTAGCTTTTTCTCTTACTGATGTTCTAACACAGTCCATAGCAGTATCTCCACCACCAATAACAACTACATTTTTATCTTTTACATCAATAAAATCAACATTTTTACCAAGATTTCTTTTTTGAATTCCTGTTAATAATTCCATTGCTAAATGAACATTAGAAGCATCTTTTTCACCTTCAATTCCTGCAAATCTTCCAGCAGTTGCTCCAATTCCAAGATAAATAGCATCAAACTCAGATTCAAGTTCTTTAATATCTCTATCTTTTCCAATTTCGCAATTTAAGTGTAATGTCATACCAGCTTCTAATAACCAGTTAATTCTTCTATCAACAGTAGTTTTATCAAGTTTAAATCCAGGGATTCCATACATTAATAATCCACCAGCTCTATCAGCTCTTTCAAACATTTCAACATTGTAACCTTTTCTTAAAAGAAAAGTAGCTGCTGAGATTCCAGAAGGTCCTGAACCAATAACTGCGATTTTTTGATCTTTTTTATGCTCGCTAAACTTAGGTTTCATTCCTCTTGCAAATGCTTCTTCTGAAATATGAGTTTCAATAGCACCAATAGAAATTGCACCATGTCCTGTATTTAAAGAACAAGCACCTTCACAAAGTACATCTTGAGGACAAATTCTTCCTAAAATCTCAGGGAAAGGTGATGTTTCATTTGATAAAGCAAAAGCTAAATCTGGATTCTTAGTTGCTGTTTGTTTTAACCATGCAGGAATAAAGTTTCCTAGTGGACAACCTGTATGACAGTATGGATCACCACACTGCATACATCTATCAGCTTGTTCTTCAGCTCTTTGAGTTCCAAACACTTTATATACTTCATTGAAGTCTTTTAATCGTAAAAGAACATCTCTTTTTTCAGGATTAATTCTTTCAAATTTTGTAAAGTTTAACATTCTAATCTCCCTTATCCGGATCTAATGGTAACACTGTCATATTTTTAGGTTTTACCATCCAGAAGTTTCTAATTTGTGCTCTGAAGTTTTCTAAAATTGATTCTGCCATTTCACTTTCTGTTTCATGAACATAATCTAATAATAATCTTTTTAAATATAATCTTTCTCTCTCAGTATCATCTGTATCAATTCTTACAGCTTCAACTAATTCTTGATTCATTTTATCTACAAAAGATTTTTCTGGATCATAAATAAATCCTAATCCACCAGTCATACCAGCACCAAAGTTAATACCAGTATTTCCAAGAATTACTACAATTCCACCTGTCATATATTCACAAGCATTATCACCAGTACCTTCAACAACAGAAATACATCCTGAGTTTCTTACAGCAAATCTTTCACCAGCTGTTGCTCTAACATAAAGCTTTCCACCAGTTGCTCCGTATAAACAAGTATTACCTGCACCTGCAAACTCTTGACCTTGGTGCATTGGGTTAATGATGATTTTACCACCATTCATTCCTTTACCAACATAATCATTAGCAGCACCATCTAAGAATAAGTTCATACCATTTGATAAGAATGCTCCAAATGATTGACCAGCGATTCCTTTTAAATTAATATTAATAGAGTTTTCTGGTAATCCAGTATCTCCATAGAATCTTGCAACTTCACCAGAAATTAATGCACCAAATGATCTATTTAAGTTAGAAATTTCTGCATTAACTTTTACAGGAGAATTTGGATTTTCAATTGTTCTATGAACTTTTTTTAATAACTCTTTTTCAAATTTATTATCATCAAATGGATCATTTGATTCTTTTTGACAAGTATCAATTCCATCAATTCTTCTTAGAATATTTTGGAAATCAAATTTTTGTGCAAATTTATCATCAATTACTTTTAATAAATCACTTCTACCAACGATATCTTCAATTCTTGTATATCCTAATGATGCAAGAATATTTCTAACATCTTGAGCAATAAATGTAAAGTATGAAATAAGTCTTTCAACTGTACCTGTAAAGTGATCTCTTAAAGTTTCATCTTGTGTAGCAACTCCAACTGAACATTTATTTGTATGACAAATTCTTAAAATTTTACATCCAAGTAATGTAAGAGCAGCTGTACCAAATGCATAAGATTCAGCACCTAACATTGCAGCTTTAACAACATCTAAACCAGTTTTTAATCCACCATCTGTTTGAACATGAACAAACTCTCTTAAATGATTTGCTTTTAATGCATTATGAGCTTCTGAAAGTCCCATTTCCCAAGCATTACCAGCATGTTTAATAGATGTTAATGGAGCAGCACCTGTACCACCATCTCCACCTGAGATAATAATTTTATCAGCATATGCTTTTGCAACACCTGCTGCAATTGTTCCAACACCAATTGAAGATACTAACTTAACTGTAATTTTAGCTTTTGGATTAACTTGTTTTAAATCAAAAATTAATTGTGCTAAATCTTCAATAGAATAAATATCATGATGTGGTGGTGGTGAAATTAATGTAACACCAGCAACTGTATGTCTAAGTGAAGCAATTAAAGGAGTTACTTTATGACCTGGTAACTGTCCACCTTCACCTGGTTTTGCACCTTGAGCAACTTTAATTTGTAACTCTTCTGCTGATCTTAAATATCCAGGAGTAACACCAAATCTACCTGATGCAACTTGCTTAATTTTAGAATTTCTAATTGTTCCAAATCTTTTTGGATCTTCTCCACCCTCACCTGAGTTTGAAGAACCACCAATAGTATTCATAGCTTCAGCAACAGCTTCATGAGCTTCAGGAGAAATAGAACCACAAGACATTGCAGCAGATGCAAATCTTTTAAAGATATCTTCAATTGATTCAACTTCAGATACATCAATAGCTTTTCTATCAGAATTAAACTCAAAGAAGTCTCTAATAAATCTTTTATTTCTTGTTTCTACAAGTTTTCTTAATCCATCAAAATCAGTAATATCTTCTTTTTTACTAGCATTTTTATTATGCATAGCTCTTGTTGTAGCTGGACCATAATCATGGTATTCACCACCATTAGAATATTTGTAGAATCCACCTAAATCAAGAGGGAACATATGATTATCATCATAAAAAGCGTTCATATGAGATTTTTCAATTCTTTCTTCAATATCTTCATAACCTAAACCTGCAAGGTCTGTATGAGCACCTTCAAAACAGTCATTTGTTATTTCATCAGATAATCCAATAATATCAAATAATCCAGAGTTTCTATAAGAAGCAATTGTACAAATACCCATTTTTGACATGATTTTTAATAAACCAGCATTTAAAGCTTTTTGAGTATTTTTAAGAACTCTTTGAAGCTCATATTTTGAAATTTCTTTTCTTTGATATAATGCAACAGTTGAAGCATACATCATATATGGATAAATTGCAGTTGCACCAAATGCAATTAAAACAGCAGCCATATGCGGATCATAAACTTCTCCAGATACACAAACAATAGATACTGTATGTCTAATACCCGCTCTTAATAATTCTTGATTAATATAACCAACAGCCATTGCAATTGGAATTAATTTAGCATTTTTATTAATATCTCTGTCATCTAAAATAACTACAGAAACATTATCATCTTTTACTGCTTTTAATACATAAGAAGATAATTGTTTTAAAGATGCTTTTAAATCTGTTTTAAATGTAGTACTAAATTTTCTATTTTTGTAATATTCATCAAATCTTGGAGAATTTTCATCACCAAATGAATATAAAACATCATATTTTTCTTTCATTAAAATTGGACTTGCAACTTTTAATCTTTTTGCATATTCAGGTTTTTCATCTAAAATATTATGAATTTGTCCAAATCCAGTCTCTAAAGACATTACAACTTTTTCTCTATATGGATCAATTGGAGGATTTGTAACTTGTGCAAATTTTTGTCTAAAGAAATCTGTAAAGTTTCTATTAACAGTTGAGAAACATGACATTGGTGTATCATCACCCATAGAACCAACTGGTTCTTTACCCTCTTCTGCCATAGGCTCAATCATTTGATCAATTACTTCATATGTAATATTAAAATATTTTTGTTTATTTTCTAAATCAGATAATTTATAATCAGATACATTTAAGAATGAATCTTCAATATATTCTTGAAGATAATCCATATCTTCGTTTAACCATTTAGAATAGTATTGAGATGATTTTAAATAATTATTAATATCATCTTCTTTTAATATCTTTCCATGTTTTAGGTCAAGTGCAATCATTTGTCCTGATTGTAATCTTCCTCTTTCTAAGATATTTTCTTCATCTAAAGATAATGTTCCATATTCAGAAGTAATGTATAATTTGTGATCTTTTGTAATAATGTATTTAGAAGGTCTTAAACCGTTTCTATCAATTAAACATCCAATATGTCTACCATCTGTTAAAGAAACAGCAGCAGGACCATCCCATGCTTCCATTGCAGTTGCAGTATATTCATAAAATGCTCTTAAATCAGCATCCATATGAGGTGCATTTTGCCAAGGTGCAGGAACTAATGAACGTGCAGCTTTAAAGAAGTCAACACCATTTGCTAACATAAATTCAAACATATTATCTAATGAAGCAGAATCTGAAGAACCTGTTTGTAAAATAGGTAATAATCTAGCTATTTCTTCATCAGAAAATACTTCTGATTTTAATTGTTCTGATTTAATTTCAACATTAAATCTATTTGCTTCAACAGAGTTAATTTCACCATTATGAGCAATTGCTCTAAAAGGTTGTGCTAATTTCCATTGAGGTAAAGTGTTTGTTGAAAATCTTTGATGAAATAATGAGAATGAAATTTTAAAATCTTCATCTTTTAAGTCAAGATAGAAATTCTTAATATGCGTAGGCATTACAAGTCCCTTATACGCAATTACAGTAGATGAAAAAGTAGGAATATAAAAATCTTTTTTATCAATTAACTTATGCTCACACTCTTTTCTAGTTAAGTATAGCATTGCATCAAATCTCTTTGATGACATTAAAGTATTTGGTACTACAAATACTTGGATAATATTAGGTAAGCTTTCTAATGCTTGTTGTCCTAAAGCATCAGTATCAACAGGTACAGTTCTTGTTAATACAACTTTTAAATCATTATTTTCACAATGTTCTTTAAAAGTATCGATATCTGCTAAATCTTTAGCAAAAATCATAGCTATTCCATAAGCTTCAGGTAAATCAATACCTTCTTTTGTAGCTACTTTTCTCATAAAATAATCTGGTATAGATAATAGTAAACCTGAACCATCTCCAGTTTTACCATCTGCAGCTACTGCACCTCTGTGCATCATTCTTTCTAATGAAGTTATCGCATCTTCTAAATTTTTATGACTTTGTTTATTCTTCATGTCAGCCACGAGACCAAAACCACAATTGTCTTTAAAAGAAGTTAGTAAGTCTAAGTTAGAACCCATCTTTTTCCTTTTTATTAATCTTATTATATTCCTTAGTAAAGTGGGAATATACTTTAAATTTGTTTAAAACATGGTTAAAATCCAAGTTCCAATTCTATTAAATATTGTAAATTATTCAATAATATGCAAATTTCCTTGATAAACGTAGTTACCGATATCACAGCACTTTCAAAAAGTAATTTTTATGAAACTTATATGAACATTTAAAGTAACTTTATGCAATTTTTTGGACTATAAAAGATAACTGAAAAATATACAATTTTTTTGTATATATAGTATGACTTTTGTATGTAAAAAGAACTTTTTAAATTTTTAAAAATCTACATAATAGATACATAACTTTAGACTATAATTTTTAAATGTCAAAAATTAAGGAGAGAATTTATGAAAAAATTATTAGTAGGAACTGTTGCAGCAGCAGTTGTAGCAACATCAAGTATGGCAGCAGATTACACGTTGAAATTTTCACACGTTGTAAGTCCAAACACACCAAAAGGTAAAGCAGCAGACTTTTTTGAAAAAAGATTAGAAGAGTTATCAGGTGGAAAGATTGACGTTCAAGTTTATCCTTCATCTCAATTATATAAAGATAATGCAGTATTAAAAGCATTAAGATTAAACTCTGTTCAAATGGCAGCACCGTCATTTTCAAAATTTGGAAAAATTGTACCTCAATTAGCATTATTTGATTTACCATTTATTTTTAAAGATTTAGATCACTTACATAGAGTTCAAGATGGTGAAGTTGGTCAAAAACTAAAAGGTATGGTTACTGCAAAAGGTATTGTAGCTTTAAACTTCTGGGATAATGGATTTAAACAACTTACATCAAATCAAAAACCTTTATTAAACCCTGAAGATGCAGCAGGTCAAAAATTTAGAATTATGTCTTCAAAAGTTCTTGAAGCACAATTCCATGCAGTTGGTGCAAATCCACAAATGATGCCTTTCTCTGAAGTATATTCAGGTTTACAACAAGGTGTAATTGATGCAGCTGAAAACCCAATTTCAAACATCTATACTAAAAAATTCCATGAAGTTCAAAAATATTTATCAATTTCAGATCACGGTTACTTAGGTTACTTAGTAGTAATGTCTAAAAAATTCTGGAAATCATTACCAGCTGATTTACAAAAAAATGTTACTCAAGCTATGAATGAAGCAACTGAAAAAGAAAGAGAGTATGCTAAAGAATTAAATGATTCTCAATTAGAATTAATTAAAGAGTATGCTGCAAAAACTGGAAAATTAGAAATTTATACTTTAACTGATGCTCAAAAAGAAGCATGGAGAAAATCAGTTAGTAAAATTTACCCTGAGTTCTATTCTGATAAAAAAATCGGAAAAGATTTAATTGAGAAAACAATAGCGACAAAATAGTCATGTTTAATTTAATTAGTAAAACTATAGGTTTTATAAATCAATCAATAGCAGTAATCGGTATAACAGCCGGTGTTGCTGTTGCATTTGTTAATGTTATTGCTAGATATGTATTTGATGCATCTCTAGTTTGGGCAACAGAACTTACAATATTCTTATTTCTATGGAGTGCCTTTTTTGCAGCAGCATACTGTTTCAAAAAAGATGCTCATATAGCAGTAACAATTGTATTAGATATTGTTCCAGCAAAAATTGCGAAACCAATGTTATTGATTTCACATACAGTTACAATAATATTTTTAAGTGCAGTTTCATATTTTGGATATGAATATCTTCTTTTAGTTCATGATATGGATGAAAGATCGATTGATTTATGGGATATGCCTATGTGGGTTATATATTTAGTAATTCCAGTTTCATTTGCTTTTGCAGCTTATAGAGTAGGAGAAAAAATTGTTCATATAATTAAAACTCCAGCTGATCAAGTTGTTCCAGAAAGTGAAGCAGAAATGGTACTTGCTGAATTAGGTGCGAAAGCAGATGATAACAGTAATAAACATGTAAAAGAGTTAAATGATATGGTTAAAGATGTAGAAAAGAAAACAGGAGGTATGCTATGAGTGTAGCAGTATTATTTGGTATATTCTTCTTCCTTGTTATTCTTGGAGCACCAATTGCAATTTGTTTAGGTGCTGCAACATTTACAACTTTAATGTTATTTACTGATATTTCAGCAATTGAAATTTCTGCAATGATGTTTGAAAAAATTGAACATTATTCATTAATGGCAATTCCTATGTTTATCTTAGCAGGTAACCTTTTATCAAAAGGAAGTGCAGCTACAAGAATTATTGAGTTTGCTAAATCAATTGTTGGACATCTTCCAGGTGGTCTTCCAATTTCGGCAATTTTTGCATCAATTATCTTTGCAGCCGTATCAGGTTCATCACCAGCAACAGTTGTTGCTATTGGTTCTATTATGTTTGGTGCAATTATGCAAGCTGGTTATCCTAAGAAATATGCAGTTGGAACAATTGCAACAGCAGGTTCTTTAGGTATTTTAATTCCACCTTCAATTGTATTAATCGTATATGGTGTTACTGCTGAAGTTTCAATTGGGAGACTATTTATGGCAGGTGTTGTTCCTGGAATTATGCTTGGTATTATGATGATGGTTGTTACATATATTGGTGCAGTAAGACTTGGATTTAAAAGAACACAGCCAGCACCATTTAAAGAAAGACTTAAAAAGATGAAAGACGCATCTTGGGGTCTTATGACAATTGTTATTGTTATTGGTGGTATTTACGGTGGTATCTTTACTCCAACAGAAGCAGCAGCCGTTGCAGCAATTTGGGCATTTTTCATCTCTGTATTTGTATACAAAGATATTAAATTAGCTGAATTCTTTACAACAGCTTTAGATTCAGCAAAAACAACAGCAATGATTATGTTTATTATTGCAAATGCAATGTTATTTGCTCATTTTCTTACAATTGAAAATATTCCACAAGGAATTACAGAAACATTAATTGAAGCAAATGTAGATAAATATATGTTCTTATTAATGGTTAATATTCTTCTAATTTTAGCTGGTTCATTTATGGAACCATCTGCGATTATTATGATTATGGTTCCATTATTACTTCCAGTTGCAGTTGCACTTGGAATTGACCCTATTCACTTTGGTATTGTAATTACAATCAATATGGAATTAGGAATGGTATCTCCACCAGTTGGTCTGAACTTATTTGTTACTTCAGGACTTACAGGAATGAGTATCAAAGATGTTATTGTAGCAGCGTTCCCATGGACAATGACTATATTAGCAGGTCTAATACTTGTAACTTATGTGCCAGAAATTGCACTTTGGTTACCAAATCTAATGTATGGATAAAAAGAAGCAAATTAAAGCTTCAAAGCATTATAAAATAGGCATCTCGCCTATTTTATTAATGTTACATAACTTCAAATAACTAAAATTATATATCTTATTTCTACCTTCTTATCTTATTTCCAAATTACTTATTACTTACTAAACTTTTTCAATAAACAAATTTAAAAGGAAATAAAGATTAGAATATGCCTTAGATAAAAATATAAACTATTATAGGTAAAAAAATGAATTCAAATTATGAAAAACGAGCATTAATAAATACTGCTAATATGCAATGGCAAGAAAATTCAAAAAATGTTTTAAAAAAAGTATTATCATGTAAAGATAATGAAGAGACTTCACTTATTAAATTAAATGAGAATTCTATATTAAATCAAAATTCTAAAATAAATAGTGTTGAAATATTTGTTCTTGAGGGTACATATATTAATCAATATGGAGAGTTTAGGGAAGGAACATATCTAAAACTTAGTGAGGAAAATGAATCATTGGTAAAAACAGATACTACTTGTGTGATTTTTAGAAAAACAAATCATTTTACAAATGAGCAAAAAATCATTGTCAATACAAAAACTTCACAATGGCTAAAAGGACAAGGAAATTTAGAAGTAATGCCTCTTGATATTCAAACTGCACTTGTAAAATGGCCTAAAGATGAAAAATTTATTCCACATAAACACTTTGGTGGAGAAGAGATTTTTGTTTTAACAGGTATATTTATGGATGAGCATGGACAATATCCAAAAGGTTCTTGGATAAGAAGTCCACATTTAAGTGCTCATTTTCCCTATGTAGAAGAAGAAACTATCATTTTTGTTAAGACTG
>NZ_JBGUES010000063.1:0-11499 GCF_041821165.1 Poseidonibacter sp.
TATAAAAATATACTTTTCTTTAATATCATTTTGAATTAATGCATCTTTTGCATTATTATAAATATTCATTAAACACTGAATTAGTTCATTTTCAAAACCTTCTATTTCTATATCTGTTGGTATATCTGAAATAATAGTTATATTATGTGTTTTACATGAGCCTTCAATTAAATGTAAAAAACTATTTATTTGATTATTTAGATTAAAATAAGTTTTGATTTTATCCCCTTTTATAAAGTTTCTAAAATCATCAATTGTATTAGATAAATATTGAACATTTTTATCTATAAATTTACAAGTTTTATGAAACTCTTCATCAGTTAGTAAACCATACTCTTTTTGTAATTGCATTCCTGTTACACCAGTTGATATTACAGATAGAGGTTGTCTCCATTGGTGAGCAATATTAGCTATCATTTCACCCATAGATGCTAGTTTTGTTTGATTAATTAGTAATTTTTCTTGCTCTTTTAATTGTTGTTGAGATAAAATCTCTTTTGTAATATCTAATTTAACGGCAATAAACTCTATTATTGCTCCTTTATCATCAAATACAGGAGTAATTGATGCTTTTTCATAAATTAGATTACCATTTTTATTTTTATTTATAAACTCACCACTCCACTTTTTACCAGAGTGAATTGTCTCTTTAAGTTTTTTATAGAATTCCTTAGATTTTTGACCTGATTTTAAAATACTTGTTTTTTTACCTAACACCTCATCTAAAGAGTAGCCAGTTGTTTTTAAAAATGCTTTATTTACATATTTTATAGTTTCATTTTTATCAGTTACAACTATAATATTATTACTATTATGTAAAGTATCTTTAAATCTAGATAACTTTTTATTTGTTATATTTAATTTATACTCATTATATAAATATAATACAATGGCTACAAACAATAAAATAAATAAGATACTAATTGATAATTCTGCTTGTTTATTACTTTTTTGTGAATATTCATCATATAAAATATTAAACTTTTTTAATAATGTATCTATATTTAATTTTGTTAATTTATTTTGTAAATTATTAAACTTCATTTGATGTTCTAAAATAACACGAGAATGTTTAATAAAAAGAATATCAAATTTATTAGTATACAATTTGTCAATATTACTCATTTTTTCAAATTCATCTTTTATATCTAATGAACTATTTTTATCTATTGTCATAATAATAGTATATAAATCATTTAAATTTTTAGATACTCTTTTATTATTAAGTCTTTGTATGATTCTATATGAATTATTTAACACAGCCTTGTGAGATTTTGCTTTATTTATAGTTTGAAATTTAAATTTTATTGATGATTCTAAATTCCTAATAGTATTTTTAAGTTCATCATTATTTATATCTTTTAAAAGTTTATTTTCTTTTATCTTTTTTAACTCATTTTCAAAAGATTTAATTTTATTTTGAATAATATCAAAGTTATCATATGCAAGTGAATTTTTAAAATAGTAATCCAAGTCTTTGTTTAGAAGTGTTATATTATTGATACTTTTTTCAATTAAAGAGTAATTAGCTCTTTGAAGCTTTGCATTATTTATAAAATAACCAAGTGTAAAAATTAAGAAAATTAAAAATATTGCACTAATTATAGATTTTTTCATTTTCTGTATCTTTCATAAATTTAGGAGTCTCACCATTTAGCGTTTTTAGAAACAGAACAATATTTTCAATTTCTTCATCTTCTAATAAATACCCAATCTGGTATTTAAGCATTTTTTCTACTGCTTCTTTTAAGGTTTTTACTTCACCATTATGAAAATATGGAGCAGTTAAATCAATATTTCTTAATGTTGGAACTTTAAAATAAAATTTATCATTTTCATCTTTTGTTACGTAAAATCGTCCTAAATCATCTGTATAATAAGTATCAACTATTCCTATTTTTTGTATTAGATTTCCTCCAATATTTACACCATTATGACAAGATATACAACCATACTCTTTAAAAGTTTGATAACCTTTCATTTCTTTATCATTTAAAGCTGATTTATTACCTTTTAAAAATTTATCAAACCTTGAATTTGGTGTAGTTAATGTTTTTTCAAATTCTGATATTGCATTAGTTATATTATATTCACTAAAACCATCAGGATAAGTTAGCAAGAATTTTTTAGAAAATTGTTTGTCTTTTTTTAATTTAGAAATGATTTCATCAAAATTTGAATCCATCTCAACCGGATTATGAATAGGTCCTGATGCTTGAGCTTGTAAACTCTTTGCACGACCATCCCAAAATTGTATTTCATTGAATTTTGCATTTAAAACAGTAGGAGAATTTCTTGTACCTTTTTTCTGATATATCCCAAAAGGTAATGCTAAATCATCATCACCTCCTTTTGATATATTATGACAACTTGCACAAGATATTGTATTATTATGGCTTAATCTTTTATCAAAAAACAACATTTTTCCAAGCAATGCTTTGTCATTATTATAATCATTAGTATTAGGTATTGCTGTGATTAATTCAATTGAATTTAATGTAGTAAAAAGTATAAAAATCAATATAATTATTTTTTTATTAACTATTTTAAGACCTTTTATTTTTATTCTAATACATATTATATTTATATAAAATTAAAAATCATAACAAAATAACAAATTTTTAATTTATGTATATTTTTATACAATTATTAATGTTTTAATCTCTTTCCCAATATAATAAAAAAAATTTATAATATTGAGATGCTATGCAAAATGATTTAGAAGATAAAGAGTTAAAAAAACATATAATAGAACTTGAAAAAAAACTTTCCATTATGAATATGATTAGTGAAAACTTTGTAAAAAACAATAAATTATTAGAACTACTATTAAATACTATTCCTAGTCCTATTTTTTATAAAGATATAGATGGTATTTATCAAAAGTGTAATGACTCTTTTTCTAATTTAATTTTAGGGTTAAAAAAAGAAGAAATTATTGGTAAGAGTTTATTTGATTTACCTGAACTTATTCCAAATGATTTAGCACAACTTTATTATGAAAAAGACCAAGAATTATTTAAAAGTAAAGATACACAATTTTATGAATCAAGAGTTTTATGTTCAGATAAGGTTTATAGAGATTTTTGTTTTTATAAAGCTGTTTTATTAGATGATGATAATAACTCACTTGGAATGGTTGGCATTATGCTTGATGTTACTGACTTTAAAAGCTCTCAGAAAAAACTAAAAAAAAGCACTAAAAAATTAAAAGAAAAAAATTTATTACTAAAAAAGCTATCATATAAAGATTCATTAACAGGTTTATATAATAAAAGAAAATTTGATTATTTATTTGAACATATGTTAAATACTACAAAAAGACATAAATTTATGCTAAATTTTGCCATTATTGATGTTGATAATTTTAAATTATACAATGATACTTATGGTCATGATAAAGGCGATATAGTACTTAAAAAAGTTGCAAAAACTATGATGAAAGTTCTGACAAGAGATGAAGATTATTCTTTTAGATTAGGTGGTGAAGAGTTTGGATTATTGTTTTATTCAAACAATAAAGAAGATGCTTTTGATTTAACAGAAAAATTAAGAAAAAAAATATTGAAGTTAAATATAAAAGATAAAAGTGCTAATAAAAAAGTAAGTGTATCAATAGGACTTATTACAATAAAAAATAAAGATACAAAACAAAAAAGTATATATAAAAAAGCTGATAAATTATTATATAAAGTAAAAAAAGATGGGAAAAATAAAACGTACAATAAAGAAATATAAATTATTGTACGTTTATTTACATATTTTTATTTGTAAACTCTAAATTATTTAGCTGAGTATATGTATTTGAACAACATAAAGAAGGAATATTTATATACTTTTTATCATCAATAATAAATGTTTCACCTTGATGATAATGCCCTTCAATTATAATATCACTATCATAATTTTTAACTCGTTTCTCTACTAAAGTTTTATAATTAGTCATTTTATGACAAATTGATTTTTGTAGTAATGCATTTTCAATTTTTTTTGAAATTATATAGTTAAAATCAATAAAATTCATGATAGTTAAAAAAAGTTTATTTCTAATAATCGTGCAATATAAATCATAATGCCAGTTTATAAAATTATCACCATGAGATAAAGAAATTGTTTTATCTTCATACTTCACTTTAAATGGTTGTTTTTCTCTTTTTATTACTTTTATATTAGAAAAAAGTTTCTGTAAATTATAATCATGATTTCCTTCTAAATATACTATTTCTATAGTTTTTGATAATTCATTTAGAAGATTAATAGCTTGTTTATTTTTTAAAATAAAATATTTACTTTCGCATGATAGAAAATCAAACATATCACCCATTAAAAATAGTTGAGAAGTTTCAATCTTTTTAGATTTTATATTTTCTAAAAAGATTAAAAATTCTTGATTTTTTTCATTGAAATGAGAATCTGCTACAAATATAGCATTGTTTTTAAGACTAAGGAACATAAGCTATTTTTGGAATACCTTCACCCTCTTTATATCCACATAACAAGTTTGCATTTACAACAGCTTGAGATGAAGCACCTCTTAATAAGTTATCAATTGAAGAACTTACAAATAATGCATTTGCATTTTTAGCAGCATAAATATCACAGAAGTTTGTTCCGGCTGTTGATTTAATATCAACTGGCTTTTCTCTAATTCTTACAAATTCACTATCTTTATAAGTATTTTGTAAAATTTCATTTACATCAATATCTTCTTTTAATGTTGCATAAACAGAAACTAACATACCTCTTGTAAGAGGAAGTAAATGAGGAACAAAGTTTATAGATACTTCTTCATTTTTAAGTAATCTAACTTTTTCTTGAATTTCTGGCATATGTCTATGTTTAAATGGATTATATGAGTGACAATTTTCATTTATTTGACCAAAATGTGTAGCTTCACTTGGATTTTTTCCAGCTCCACTTACACCTGATTTTGCATCAATAAATATTGGTGCATTGGTATCAATATATTCAATAAATGGTAATAATGCTAAAAGAGAAGCAGTTGGATAACATCCAGGGTTTGCTATTAATTTTGCACTTTGAATATCTTCTTTATAATATTCAGGTAATCCATAAACAGAATCTTTTATATGTTCTTTATCTTCATGAGCACAATAATGTTTTTCATATGTTTCTAGTTCAAGTCTATAATCAGCAGATAAATCTACTACTTTTACATTAAGTTCTAATAACTCTTTTGCAAAAGACATTGAAGTTTTATGAGGAAGTGCTAAAAAAGCTAAATCAGCAACTTTTGCAACTTCTTTTGCACTTGCTTTTTGAACATCAATATTTATAACATCTTTTAAACATGGATGCAAATCTTGTACATTTATATCACCTGTTGAATTTGCAACATAAGTAATATTGAACTTTGGATGAGTTACTAATAGTTTGATTAGTTCTAAGCCAGTATACCCACTAGCTCCAATAATTGCTACATTCATTATATAGATAACTCCTTATATCCTACACTTAATAATTCATAAGTTTTAACTCCACCTGGTAATGTAGCTGTAACTTCATCACCCTCTTCTTTTCCTAATAACTGCTTTGCAAGAGGAGAATTAAAAGAAATTAAACCTTTATCAGCATTAGATTCAACTCCACCTACAATTGCATAAGTAAACTCTTCATCTGTCTCTACATCTACTAATTCAATAGTCGAACCAAAACTTACTTTTGTATGTGGAAGTGTTGAAGGATCAATAATCACTGCTTTTGAGATAACGGCACCTAGTTCTGCAATTTGCACATCAATTAGCTTTAATTTGTCTTTTGCTGCATGATATTCTGCATTTTCTTTTAGGTCACCTAACTGTCTAGCTTCATCAAGCTCAATTACAGTTTCAGGTCTTTCTTTAGATTTTAAGAAATCAAGAGCCCCTGTGATTTTTTCATAACCTTTATTTGTCATTGGTTCTTTTTCCATCACCATCTCCCATAAATTAATTTATGTTATAATACCCAAAAATTGTAAAAGAGTAGTTTAGATGAAATATGATAGAACAAAAAAATTATTTGGTGAAGATACTTTTAATCATTTCCAAAATACAAAACTGATTTTATTAGGAGTTGGTGGTGTTGGAAGTTTTGCATTAGATGCACTTTATAACACTGGTATTACTAATATTACTATTGTTGATTTTGACACTTATGAAGAATCAAATATGAATAGACAATTAGGAAGTGTAGGAAATATTGGAAGAGTAAAAGTAGATGTTTTAAAAGAAAAATATCCAGATGTAACAGCAATAAATGTAAAAATTACACCTGAATGGATTGATGAATTTGATTTTTCATCATATGATTATATTTTAGATGCTATTGATGATGTTAAACCAAAAGTTCATTTAATTAAGAAACATTTTACTAAGGTTATTTCTACAAGCGGTGGAGCTAAAAGAATAGATCCAAGTAAAATAGAATATATATCTATTTGGAAAACATACAATGATCCTTTCATTAAAAAAATTAGAAATGAGTTAAAAGAACAAAATTTTAATAGAAAATTTAAAGTAATTTTTTCTTCAGAAGTTCCAAATTGTATTGAAAAAGGTAGTTTTGAAGGTGTTACGGGTTCATTTGGCTTAATGATGGCATCGGTTGCTGTAAAAAAAATCATTAATAAAAATAAATAATAACTTAAAGGTTCTTAAAGAATAAAAGATATATAATAATGTTAAAACACGAAAAAAAGGATCCCCATGAGCGGTATTAGTGGTAGCGTTGAGCAAATGACACAAGCGCATTTAAGAAATGTTCAACAATTAGCTGTATTTTACACTGGTCATAGTAATATTTATGCTATTAACATAGCTAAAGTAAAAGCTTTTATTATTACAGAAGAAGTTGCAATAAACGATACGCCAAGAGATAGTGAAGTTATTGGAGGAATTGCAACAATTAGAGGGGAACCTGTAACATTAATTAACCTTGATGCATGGTTAGGACTGACTACTTTACCTATTAAAGAGTACAAACTAATTATTTTTTGTGAATTCAATCATAAAAAAATTGGTTTCTTAGTAAAAGATATGTTAGATATCGTTGAAAAAACGACTGATCAATTAAGACATACAGAAGAAACAAATTCAAAAATAACTTATACTACTTATGTAAAAGTTCATGATAAAGACGAACTTTGTACAGTATTTAATGCTGAAGAACTTCTAAGAGATATTGGATGGACTGATGATGGTGAAGATGAAGTACAAAAATATGTTGAAACAAAATTAAATTCTGATAAGATAATCTTAGCAGCTGAAGATTCAGGTGTTGCAAGAGAAGTATTAAAAAAATTCTTTGAAAAAACTGGTGTAGCATTTGAAATCTATACAAACGGTTCTTTATTAATTGAAAGAGTTGAAGAATTAGATCCAAATAGAATAGGAATGATTGTTACAGATATTGAAATGCCAGGAACAGATGGTTATCAAGTAGCTTCATATATTAAAGCTAATGCTAAATATAATGAAATCCCTGTTATTGTTAATTCATCAATGACAACAGATGCAGTAAGAGGAAAAATGAATCAAATTGGTGTAGATGGATTTGTTGGTAAAACAGATATTCATACATTATTTGAATTAACTAAAAAATTCTTAAGATAGATTCTTATCTATCTTATTTAAAATAGATGAGTTAAACCTCATCTATTTCTTTCTTTATTTTAACCACTCTTTAAAATCTTCAATTTGTTTTAATGTTTGTTCTGTAGAAGTTCCACCTAATGATGTTCTAGCATTCATAGAGTTTCTTAAATCTAAATACATAATAATTTCTTCATCAATATTTTTAATCTCTTCATTTGATTCTCTAATTTCATCAATTGTAAGTTCAGAAATATCTTTGTTTAGAGAGTTTGCTTTTTCAACTACATCTTTTGTAATATAATAAGCTGTTCTAAATGGCATATTTTGTTTTTGAACTAAGAAGTCAGCTAAATCAGTTGCACTTAAGTGACCAATTTTACAAGCATTTTGCATTTTATCAACATTTACAATCATAGTTTTAATTACTTCATTTAAAATTTTAAGTGAAATTTCTATTGTTTTAACAGAGTCAAAAACACCCTCTTTATCTTCTTGAGTATCTTTATTATAAGCTAATGGTAAACCTTTCATAACTGTTAATAATGAGATTAAGTTTCCATAAACTCGACCTGTTTTACCTCTTAAAAGCTCAGGAACATCAGGGTTTTTCTTTTGTGGCATAATAGATGAAGTTGTCGCATATTCATCTGACATTCTTACAAATTGGAATTCATAAGATGACCATGTAACTAACTCTTCTGATATTCTACTAACATGCATCATTGAAGTTGCAATATTAAATAAAATTTCTAAAGCAAAATCTCTATCTGATACTGTATCCATAGCATGAGCTGTTGGTGCTGTAAATCCTAATTTATCAGAAGTACTTTGTCTATCAATATTATGAGGAGTTCCTGCTAGTGCTGCACTTCCAAGTGGAGAATAGTTATTTCTTTCATATGAACTTTCAAATCTTTGTAAATCTCTTTTAAACATATTTGCATAAGCTAATAAATGATAACCAAAGTTTAAAGGTTGAGCATGTTGTAAATGAGTCATACCTGGAATTAAAGTTTCAGTATGTTTTGAAGCAACATCAACAAAAGTTTCAACTAAAGTTTTTAATTGTTCTTTTATACTTAATGTTTTTTCTTGAACATATAATCTAAAATCAGTTGCAACTTGGTCATTTCTACTTCTTGCTGTATGAAGTCTTTTTCCAGGTTCACCTATAATTTGTGTAAGTCTATTTTCAACAGCCATATGAATATCTTCATACTCTAATGAAAAAGTAAATTCACCTGATTCAATCTCTTTTTTTACTTGTAATAAACCATTTTCGATTGATTCTTGTTCTTCTTTTGTTAAAACACCTCTTTCACAAAGCATTTGTGAATGAGCAATAGAACCTTTTATATCTTGTGAATAAAGCTCTTTATCAAACATGATTGAAGCATTAAACTCATCTAAGATTTGTGCATTTGTATTTTTTAAAATTTGATTATTTTGTTGATTTGACATCTTTATCCCTATGTTACATACTAAAAATTTTTCGTATTATAACATAAGTGATATTATTTAAAAGCAGATATGTCCATAGGATCAGTTTTTGCTATTTTGGCATATTTTTTTATTCCTACAAAACAATTTATAAAAAAGAAAATATTTGAAGAAATAAATAAAATAGCTGCTATATAAATCATTTGATTAATAAAAATACTTAAAATAAAAAATACTACTGCTAAACAATGAAAATAAAACTGATATCTTATATATTTTTCTTCAATAAACTCTCTTATAGTTGGAAGAGAAAAATAACCTTTTGAACTTAAATGAAACCATGATAAAAATGGAATTATTTTATAAACCATACCTTGTAAAAGTGAATACAAAAATCCTATTGCAAAAGTAATAAATAGTAAAAAACTTGAATCAAAAAGATTAAATAACCATATAATCATAGAAATAATAAGCATAACTAGTGAAAGTTTCCAATACCAAAGTGTGATATCAAAAACTGGTCTTTTTCTATTATTTAAAGATTTTAATCCATAAAAAGCAAAAGTGCAAAGAATTAATATAAATAAAAGTTTTAATATCAAAAAATCAATACCAAATATTAAGAATATTCCACTTATAAAAAGTGATATAAATAAAATATTTGGAGCTTTATTTTGTATAAACTTTGGTAAATCAGGTGCGACATAAAACATAGGAATTACTTGAAAAGAAACCCCCATTATAAGTAATGAAGCAAATCCAAAAACTCCAAATAATATATGTAAATTTACAATACTATAATGACTTAATCCAATATCAAAACTAATATGTGCAATTGCTAAATATACACCTAGTATTGCAGTTATAAGTCCACTAAGACTAAAAAGTCTCATAGCTTTTACAGTTGATGTTAAAAATTCAACTTTAAAAAGTAGTCTTATAGTTGTATAAAAAAATGTTAAAAAAGCAATACTTAAAAATAAAATGGCAATATGAAGTAAAATTTTAATCTCAAAAATAAATGAACTTGAAAAACTCAATGTTCCTAAAATTAATGAAATATGAACAATCCAAGCAAATAATTTTGATTTTTTTATTATAGCACCTGCAAGAACTGGCATCATTTGTTGCATTGCACCAAAAATTATCATTGTTAATATTCCAAGTGTAAATAGATGAACTGCACCAATTGCAATACTTGAATATCTATTTGTAATTTCTTCAAAAGGAAAAAATAAAAAAAGAGCTCCAAAAAGTACTCCAAAAATTGGAGCACTTAAAAAAAATCTTAATGGAACGTAAATTGAAGGGGCTTGGTTTAGACTTAAACCTTGAGAGAACATAAGCTTATATTGCTTTCATACTATCTATAACAGTTTCTACTTCTGCACCTAAATGTGCATCAGCCATAGCATATAACATTTGTTCTTCTTTCATATTATGCTGTTGCATTAACATCATTAAACTTTCACTTACACCAAAGAAGTGATTTTTGTCTTTTTTTTCTATATCTTGTGCTAGGTGAGTTAAAAGTTGTCTCATTTGCTCATGTTCCATTCTCATCATTGCAGTTGGACCTTGAGTCATTCCTGTTTTTTCTTCAAATGCTAAAAACATTACTTTTTCTTCCATATCAAAATGATGAAGTAAATCATTTGAAAATTTTGTTAATTTATTTTCTGCTTCATTCCAGTTTTCTTTTGCTACTTCATTTTCTAAGTTTGCAAACTCTTCATCACAAGCTCTATGATCTTTAGTTAAAAAAGTTGATATTGTTTCCATATAATTACCTTAGTTTTTAATTTTAAACATTATATTGGAAATAATTTCTTTTTAAATTGATAGCAATCAATAAACTCTATTTATTTTCTAAATCTTTTATTGCATTTTTTATAATTGCTATAATTTTTCTTTTTGCTTCATCTTCATCATTTTCAGGAACATCCCATCCAACAATTGACATATATTTATCAACTAGGGAATCTACGTCTTTTACTATTACATCATGTAATTGTTTTAATTCTTTATCTTGTGCTGTCATAATATATCCTTTTTAATTATTATATCATATTTCTATATCAATTTCTTTTTTTGTTTTTAGGCCATTATCTAGTTTTTCATATAAAGAATCTTTTGTATCTCCTGGCATATATTGTGTTATTGTTAATGTTCTTTTATAGGCAATTTTCTTTAATTTTTCTGCAAAATAAAAGGCATCTTCTAAACTAGTATGTGTTAATAATACAGCATAATATTCACTATTTATTTTTCCAAAATAATCACTTTGTCTTACTGATGTTTGAGATATTTTTCTTAATTTTTCTTTATTTGTTTTAAAAGCAACTATTGAAAATATTTGATTATATCTTTGTGCTCTATTTATTTCATTTTCTACTAAATCCTCAAATACTATTTCATTGTAAGCACCTGTATCTAACTCTTTATCGACAAGCTCTTTTATTCC
>NZ_JBGUES010000064.1:0-11488 GCF_041821165.1 Poseidonibacter sp.
AAAGAAAGCACATATATTAATATACAAGCAAATACAAAAATTAATTCTATCATCATTTCAACCTAATTTTTTTATGTGTAGATTCTATCTATTTGGAGTGTCTTTTTAGTGAGTTTTTTTATAGCTTTTGTAAAAAGATAAGAGTAATTAAATTACTCTTATACTTAATTTTTAGTCAATCATCTTATTTGGTAAATAAAATACGATTTCTGGGAAAAGTGTAATTAAAACTACTGTTATTACCATTAAAATAAAGAATGGGAATGTAGCTTTTAATATTGCTTCTATTTTTTCTCCACTTATACTTTGTATTACAAAAAGAGAGAAACCAACAGGAGGTGTAATTTGTGCCATTTCTACCATAAATACTAAAAATACACCAAACCATAATGGATCAAATCCTGCTAATATTACAATTGGTAAAACAATAGGTAATGTCATAACAACAATAGAAATTGCTTCTAAAATCATTCCTAAAATAATATACATAATACCAATTAGTAAAATCAACATTAATGGAGATAATCCAAGTCCAATAATAAACTCACTCATAGCTCTTGCAATTCCTAAAAATCCAATAACTTGAGATAAGAAAATAGCACCTGCAATAATAAATCCAATCATTACAGAAGTTTTAACAGTATTTAAAATAGCATTTTGAATTACTTCTTTATCAATACTTTTAAAATATAATCCTAAAATTAAAGAACCTAAAACACCTAAAGCTGCTGCTTCTGTTGGAGTTGCAAATCCACCATAAATAGAACCTAAAACTAATGTAATAAGTGAAAAAATTGGAGCTAAGTCTTTAAATGAATTTAATTTATCTTTTAAAGTAAATACCTCTTCTTCCATAGGTGTTACTGTAACATCAACTTTTGCTTTATACATAATATAAAATGAGTATAGTGATGCTAATAATAATCCAGGAATAATTCCTGCAATAAATAACTTACCAATAGAAACATCAGATAATACACCATAAATAATCATAATTAATGATGGAGGAATTAAATAACCTAAAGTTCCACTTCCTGCTAATGAACCCATTGCTAAAGATTTTGAATAACCTCTATTTTTAAGCTCTTCTAGTGTTATTTTTCCAACTGTTGCTGTTGTTGCTGCACTTGAACCTGAAACTGCTGCAAATAATGAACAAGCAACAACATTTACATGAAGAAGACCACCTGGAATATAGTTTAACCAAGGTTTTAAACCATTTAATAATCTTGTAGAAATTGAAGATTTATATAAAATTTCACCCATTAAAATAAACATAGGTAAAGCTGCTAATGACCATGAATTTAAAGCATCATATAAAGAAGATGCAAGTAAATCCCCTATTTTAGTATAAACACTAATTACAGGAGGAAGATTGTGATCAAATAAAAGCATTCCTATAATACCAGTAAGAATTAAAGAAACTCCAATCCAAAGAGATGATATTAAAAATGCAAACATAATTGCTATTAAAATAACAGATAAAACTAGTGGATCAGATATCATTTTTTAATCCTTTAAATATAAATACAATAAGCGCTAAGATAAATAGTGTAAGACCTATTGGCATTGCAAGTTGTGTTAGATATATTGGTGTTTCAGAAACTGCTTCTGATAACATCTCTAATTCATAAGAATCATAAGCTAATAAAATTGTTCTATATAATGCAAAAATTAGTACAAAAACTGTAATAATTGCAGCAAAAATATCTACTTTTCTATTTGCTTTTCTTGATAATTTTGAAGTAATAATATTAATTCTAATATGTCCATCTTCATTAAACGCATATGCAAGTCCGAAAAAAATTGAAGCTAAATAAAAGTATCCACTATATTCATCTGCAATCATTGTTGAAATATCAAAAAACGATCTTAAAAAAATTTCTGTTAGAATCATTAAAACTAAAGCTACTAAAAAGAACCCAGATAAATAAGCTCCGCCTTTGCAGAGTTTATTTATTAAATTTGAAAGCGTATTCATCAATATTACTTTCTATATTCTTCAAAAATATTTTTGATGTCTTTATTTGCATCTTGTAAATATTTTGTTAAAACTTCTAATGCAATTGCATCAAGCTCTTTTTTAAGTTCAGGAGTTACTTCTGTAATTGTCATACCATTTTTTCTTAACTCATCTAAAGAAGTTTGTTCTTCAACAATTACTGCTTTCCATTGAGATTCTTCAATCTCTTTTGCTGCTTTTAACATTGCTTTTTGTTGAGTTTTATCTAATGAATTCCAGTAGTCAAGATTGATAGTAACTGCTTGTAATGGGTATCCGTAGTTGATTTTTGTATAGTTTTTTAATACTTCCCAAAATTTACCATCTTTTCCTGATGATGATGAAGTAATAACAGAATCAACCATTCCTGTTCTAAGTGAAGAGTATACTTCTCCCCAAGGTAAAGCAACAGCATTTCCACCTGCACCATTTACAAATACTGCTGTATTTTTATCATAAGTTCTAGTTTTTACACCTTTGAAATCAGAAATACTTGTCATTGGTTTTTGAGAATAAAAACCACTAGCTGGCCAAGTTACAGAATAAAGTAATTTTTGATTCCATTTTTTAGCTGTTTTTTCATAAGATTTTTTTGATAATTGGTATAATTTATAAGCATCTTCATAAGAAGTAGCAATAAAAGGTAAGGCAGAAATTCCAAAAACTTTACCTCCACCTGAAGTAAAAGGAATAAACATATCAGTCATAGCAACTGTTCCATCTTTTACAGCTTTTAAAGGATTTCCTTTAATTAAAGCACTTCCTGCATGTACTCTAATATCAACGCTTCCATTAGTATAATCTTTCACTAATGAAGCATATTGTACAGCACCTTTTGTATGGAAATTACTTGCACTATATTTTGCATTTAAATCCATTTTGATATTTGATGATGCTACTAAAGCACCTGCTAAAGCAGTTAATAATAAACCTTTTTTTAACATCCCTAAACTCCTAGTATTTAATATAAAAGAAGTTTAATAGTTCTAAGTGAGGAAAAAGTGAGTTTTTTAACTTTTGCTAATTTCTAGTCTATATCCAACTTGAGGAACATTGGAAATCATTTCAATAGGAAGTCTTTGTCTAAGCTCTTTAATAAAAGTTTTTAAAGCACTCATACTCATAGATTTATCTCTCCATAAGTAGTCTTCTATTTGAGAATATGTAAGAACATTTGTTTTATTTTTATGAAGCAATAATAAAAAGTCTTTATCCCTTTTTCTTAAAGTTACGACTTTTCCTTTAAAATATAATTCATGCTCTTTTATATTAAAATACAAATCTTCATCAAATACAATATTTTTATCTAACTTATCGCCAAAGGCTTTGATTATTCCATTTAATAAATTTTCAGAGTTTACAGGTTTTAAAATATAATGATTAATATTTAAATTAATTAATTTTAATAAATACTCTTCACTAGAATAAGCTGTTAGCATTATTACTATTGTTTTTAAATCATTTATTCTAATATTTTCAATCATATCAATACCATTTTTTTTAGGCATTTCTATATCTGAAATTATAATATCAGGTTTGTATTCTTGGTATAAATCATATCCATCATCACCATTTGAAGACTCTAAAACATCATCAAAATAGTACTTTAATGTGTTTACTAATCTTTTTCTAATACCATCTTCATCTTCAACACATAAAATAGTATATTTTTTTAATTGTTCTAATTTTGTTTCATCCATAATCAAACCTTTAATACAACAGTAAACAAAGCACCTTGTTTTGTATTTTCAAAACTAAGCTCTCCACCCATATTTTTTTCGATAATCATTTTTGACATATATAAACCAAGTCCAGTACCTTTTAGACTCTCTTTTGTTGTAAAATATGGATCAAATATATTTGGGATATAAGCTTCTTTTATTCCACCTGCATTATCTTCAACTGTTATTATCACTTTATCATCTTTATAATCAAGACACAATTTTATATACGGTTCTTTTATATCTCTTTGAACTAGTGCATCTTTTGCATTTGACATAAGATTTAACATAACTTGTGCAAACTCTCTTTTATATCCTCTAATTATTGGGCTTACTTTTATATCTTTTTTTAAAGTAATTCCAAAGTTTTTAATAGAAGCACTTACTAAAGTCACTGCTTCATTACAAGCATCTTCTACGTGAAACTCTACTTTTTCTTTATCAGGTTTAAAGAAGTTTCTAAAATCATCAATAGTATTTGACATAAAACTAATAAGTTTATTTGAATCTTTTATTGATTCTTTTATCATTTTATCATCAAGTTTTTTAAACTTATTTGCTGTTTCCATTTCCATTAAAATTCCTGAAACTTCGCTTAGTGGTTGTCTCCATTGATGAGCAATCATAGAAAGCATTACTCCCATTCTAGCAAGTCTTGATTGATGGAACATTGCCCTATCTTTTTTCTTTTCTTCTTTGATTGCTTTTTGCACTTTTAGTTCTAAGTTTTTATTTAAATCTTCTAATAAAAGCTCTTTTTTCTTTACATTGTCTTGGTATGTTTTAAAAACTGCTGTAATTTTTTTTGACATTAAAAATGATATAAAACCAATAAATAAAACAACCAAAAAAGATATAATTACAACAAGTCTGATATATCTATTTATTCTTTTTTCTAATAGTTTTTTATTCTCAAAAATTGACTTTTGAATATCGTCCATATAAAGCCCAGTTCCAATTACCCAATTGTATTTCTCATACAATCTAAAAAAACCTAGTTTTTTAGAAAAGTGTAACTCTGCTGGTTTCTGCCAATAATACTCTATAAATTTTCCACTTGGATTTTTTATAGTTTCATCTATAAATTGTTTGGTGATTAAAGTACCCATTGCATCTTTTAAATCAATATCATAAGAACCTAGTGATTCTTGTCTAAAAGGGTGAGCCCTTAGATAATAATTTGTATCATGAATCCAAATATATCCGTGTTTACCGTACCTTATAGTTTCTGTATATTTTAAAATCTCTTTTTTTAACTCTTCGTTATTAAGTGTTTTATTTCTTTTTACATGATGTTCTATATAGTTTACAATATAATCAACCTCTTTTTTTAGAAGCTCTTTTTGTTTGATAATATACTCTTTTTCTACAAGAATACTCTCTTCTTCAAAATAATCATATTGAGTCTTTACAAAAAAATAAATAGTAAAAAATGCGATTAAAATAACAGTTGCAATAGGTGTTAATATTATAAGTTTTGGTATATTTTTTTCACTAAACAAACTATCTCCAATTTTATTATGTGCTTATTTTATCAAAATGTAGTGAGATAAAAGTGAGTTTTAATCTTTTAGTTATAAAACTGTATAATCGCGACTTAAATACATATCTTAATTAAAAAAAGGAACTTTCACGTGAATACAGCATTTTCAAGATTTAGACTTATTTCTATAACAGAAGGGATTTCATACTTATTATTACTATTTGTAGCAATGCCTATGAAATACTTAGCAGACAATCCATATCCAGTAAAAGTAGTTGGAATGGGACATGGGATATTATTTATATTCTTTACTTTTGTACTTTTTAACGCAATGATAAAATATAGATGGAATATAGGTGTAGCATTTCAGCTATTTGTTTATTCATTATTGCCATTTGGTTTTTTATTAATTGAAAAAGTTATCAAAAAATTACCACAAGAAGAGAATCAAAAATAGATGCTCTTCCAATCAGGCTTTTTAGGTACTAAAGCACCTTTTTATATCGACTTTATTACCGTTTATTTTACTTTTTTACCTTTTTTATTAGCATATAGTATTTATTTAGCTAGTAAAAAAGAGTTAAAAAAACACTTTATCTCACAAGCTATTATTTTAGCAATCACACTTATAATCGTAGTAATATTTGAAATAGGAATTCGAATCTCAGGTGGATTTATAGAGTACTCAGCAAATAGTTCTGTTTCTTATGACTTTATGCTTGTATTTTTAATTATTCATATTATCATAGCTATTGCTTCTGTTGGTGGATGGTTGTACTTATTTATCTCATCATATAAAAGTTATAAAAAAAATGGCTTTACTAAAATCAATGGAAGTAATCATAAAAAAATAGGAAAAGCAATCTTCATATCTTTGAGTATTAGCTCAATTATGGGTGTTTGTATGTATTTGTTTTTATTTGTGTATTAAGTAAAGATTTGATTCTTTACTTAAGTTTATAAAAGCCCTTTAAATGCTTGGTCTAAAATAGAGGCTTTTAGGTCTTTTAGATTTTGAAGTTTTTCTTTTTGGATGGCTTTTGTTTTTTCTATTTTTAAAGAAACTTTATCTAGGTATTTTACTACTTTTTGTTGGATTAATAAAGATACCTTTGGGATATTACAATTCTTTAAATCTTTATCTGATGTTGCAGGATATTGAGCACCTCTTATATTTGGCTCAATTTGTTCAAATAATTTATTTGTTAGTAAATAATAGAATAAAAATTTCTTTTCATTTTCATTATTTACTCGTAAAATACAAAAACCTGTTGAAGCTATTGGATTATCATATTCTTTTTCTATAATTGCAATATTTTTTAAATTTGGTCGAGTAGTTGCATATAATATATCCCCAATAAAAACTTCCTTTTTTGCTCTACTAGGTGCTTCTTCTCCTAAAATTATTTTAGGTTCTTCTATTTTGAAAAGTTTATTATCAATTGATGATATATCAATATATGTATAATTACTTTTTGCATTTTCTTTTGTATTTTTATTATTAGTTTTAACTACAATATCATTAATTTTTATAATACTATTATTATCTTCCAGTTCTTCAAAAACTTCATTTAAAACACTTCCCATAAAAGCATCGGCTTCTTTTATATTTTTTTCATGAAGTTCTATTGACTTATCAATCTTTTCAAAAAGAGTATCAAGTTTTGATACTATTCTTTTTTGTTCTATTAATGGAGGTAAAGGGATACTTAGATTTTTTAAAACTTTTACAGATGCGACATTAGCAATAGCTGCACCAGTTGAATTTTCGGATAATAAAGTTTGAAAAAAATTACTTTCAATCATTAATTTAAGAAAGATATTATTCAAGTTATCATTTGGAGTCAACATCAAAAGTGCTTGATTTATTATTCCTTTTTTAATAATACTTGGTACTATTGCAACTTTTCCAATTGTACCAGAGCAACTCATGATTAAACTATTTGGTCGTAATTCAAATCTTTTCATTTCTTCAAATTTTGTATCATCAATAAAATATCTGATTTTTTCAAATTGATTATATATTGCATGACTTTGCTCATAAACGGCATTTCCACTTTCTTTAAAAGTTTGTTTTTTTAAACTTCCACCAAATGGTCCTCTTATAAAATCACAAAGTTCTCCTAATTTCTTCCACTCCCACCCATCAGGAAGTTCATATAACTCACTCATTTATATCTTTTCCTAAAAGAATCTCTTCTATTTCATCCATAAGTATATTTATTTGGGCATTATTATTTTTGATATTTTCTACCATTTGTATTGGACTTGTGTGTACTTTTACTTCTTTATTATTTGGATTTTTTGCAGAGATATCATAATCTTTGATATCTTCTACTTTTACTATCCATGAGTTATTAGTAAGTGTTCTATTTTTCCAAGATTTCAAAAACTCTTTAAAATGCTCTTCTTTTATAGGTTTATTTTTTGTAAGTTTATTTTCAGGATTTACTTCATAGTAGTATATCTCTTCAGTAGTTCCTGCTTTATCAAAAAATACTACATTTGTTTTTACTCCACTATATGGCAAAAATACACCACTAGGAAGGCTTAAAATAGTATGAACATTAAAATCTTCTAATAACTCTTTTTTAACAGCTTGAAAAGCTTTGTTAGTTTGAAATAGTACACCTTCAGGGATTACTAGACCACACTTACCATTTAGCTTAAGTTTTTTCATCATATGTTGTAAAAATAGTAGTTCTGTTGCATTTGATTTAATAGGAAAGTTTGCTTGAATTTGTTCTTTTTCTTTACCACCAAATGGTGGGTTTGCTAAAATACAATCAAATCTATTTGCTTCTTCAAAGTTTCTGATATTGTCAATTAATGTATTTTTCTTTGAAATATTTGGTGATTCTACTCCATGTAAAATCATATTCATAACACCCATTACATAAGAAAGTGGTGTTTTTTCATTTCCAAAAAAAGTATCAAGATTTAAAAACTTTAGTTGTTCACTTGATAAATCTTCTTTTCTCATATGTTCATTTGCTTCGATTAAAAATCCACAACTTCCTACTGCTGGGTCATATACAGTTTGCCCTGCTTTTGGGTCTACTACCTCAACAATAGTTTTGATTACTGCTCTTGGTGTATAAAACTCCCCTGAGTTTCCTCCATCACTTCCCATATCTTTTAGAAGTTTTTCATAAACAACTGATAATTGATATAAGTCCGCTTGATTATGAAAATCCATATCATCAATAGTATTTAACACCTCTCTTAGGGTATGACCATTTGCAATACGATTATCTAAAAACTCAAAAATTGCACCTATTTTGTATTTAATAGATTTTACATTTTCATTGATAGATTTAAAAGACTTTAGATATGGAAATAACTCTTTATTTACAAAATCAAGTAAATCATCTCCACTATCAAGATTGTTATGGTCAATCTTGCCTTTTACTTTTGGAACTGCCCAGTTTGACCATCTATATTTTTCATCTAAAATATATGTGTATTGTTCACCTGATAGTTCTGCTTCATCTGCTTTATTATCTTCACTATCATTTAAAAACTTCAAAAATAAAACCCATGATATTTGTTCTGTATAGTGCATTGCACCACTTATTCCATCATCTGTTCTTAATATATCCGTTATTTTATTTATTTTGCTTTCCAAGTTATTTATGTCCTATTCTTCTTCTAGTAATTTTTGAAATTCTTCTTTATTTGGTAATACTGTAAGATACTTACTTGCATATATTTGTTTATTATCTTTTGGTAGTGTCATTTCTACTAAGGCTTTGCTTTTATCTTTGCAAAGGATTATACCTATTGAATGACCAAGAGTTTGATGAAGCTTCTATTTCATAAAATTTTCTTTCTTCTTCATTTGATAATCTTGTTAAAAAGATATAGTGTGACCAGCTTAGTTTGAATTTGTGAGACAGTGTCTCACTTTTTTGAAATGACAAATAAAATCGTCTCATGTTTTTTAAGTTATCAGTTGAAAAACCTTTTCCAAACTCTTGTGTTAAATCATTAGAAAGATTCTCAATAAGTTTAGTTCCATATTCAGCCCTACTTTTTCCATCTTGCTCTTCTTCTACTATTCTTTTACCTATTTGCCAATAAGTTTGCGTCATTGTAGTATTTACTACTGTATATACTTTATTTCTAGCATCATGAAGTAATGATTTTATATCAGTAAAAAAATTGTTTTGATTAGTAGATTTTAAATCTTTCAATTATAAGCCTTTATAAAGTATTTTGTAGATTTTTTAGAATGAGTATTTTTATCTAATTAATAATTAATTTTATCTAAATTTGAACTGTTTACAAAAAACTATTCGTAAATAGCCTCTTGTAATTTATAGTATTCTTCTTTTAGTTGTGGAATTCCTCCAAAGTTTGAAGCCACTTCTCTTGCAACTCCTATATTACTTAGTTTTATAAGTGATGGAAGATTATTTACTTCTAATTCTTTTACACCATCTTTTGTATATCTATCTAAAATAAACTCTAAAAACTCTTTTGCTTTTTCATTTTGGTATTTTTCTAAGTATTTTGAATTTTTTACACTTAATGCTCTTTCATCTCTTGTTTTAATATCAAGGTTAAAAGATAGATGAGCTAAAACATCATATATATCACTATTTGGTGCATCAAAAATAGCTTTTAAATCCTCAAGTTGGGATTCATCAATATTCATATCTTGAAGTTTTTCTAGTAGCTCTTTTCTATTTATAGGATTTGACCAAATAGCTCTTAGTGTTTCTTCATCATTGTAATACTTTCCTAATACTCCAATTAGATGTTGTAAATACTCACTTGTTCTAAGAGGTGTACCATTTTCTCCTACATAAGAAGTTTCTATATCTATTACTTTTAATTTTTTGTTTTTTATATCTATTATGATTTTTTCAACTCTTGTTTTTTCTTTTGGAGTGTCTATACTATTTTCATCTTCTTGTGTTTGTTTTTCATCTTTTTTATTTTCTAAATCTATATTTGTTTGTTCATTTTCATCTTGTGTTTGTATATCTTCATCTAAATCATTTGTATTTACAGTTTGTGTTTTTATAACATCATCAGCAACTCCATCCCAGTTTTTATCATAAAATAAATTTGTTGCACCTACAAAATCAATAATTGAAAAAAAGTCTTTTCCTTCAAAAACCCTTGTACCTCTTCCTATGATTTGTTTAAATTCTGTCATTGATCTAATTGGAGCTGTTAATACTACATTTCTTACGTTTTTTGCATCTACTCCTGTTGTTAGCATTTTTGAAGAAGTTAAAATCGTAGGTATTGTTTTGTCATTATTTTGGAATCTCTCTAAAAATTCTCTTCCTAATTGTCCTTCATTTGATGTTACAATTGCACAATAATCACTATCTTTTACTTTTTTATATTTATCAATTGCTATTTTCATATCAAGTGCGTGTTGTTGGTTTACACAAAAAATAATAGTTTTATCAAAAGTATCTATATTTTGTAAAATTGTTTTTGCTAAAAGTTTTGTTCTTTTTGGAATAATTACTTGTTTTTCAAACTTCTCTAATTTTACTATTTTATCTTCAAGTTCTCCGTCTATTAAATCATCAGGGTCAAACTTATATTCATCAATATTTGTTTTGATTCTTTTTACTTTATATGGTGTTAAAAAACCATCATTTATGCCCTCTTTTAGTGAATATTCATAAATTGCATCTCCAAAATATTTATAAGTATCGCCATTGTCTTCTCTTTTTGGTGTTGCTGTTAGACCCAAATGAACTGCTGAACCAAAGTAATCTAATATCTCTCTCCATGAACTATCATCATTAGCACTACCTCTATGACATTCATCAATCACAACTAAATCAAAAAAATCAGATGGATACTGTTTATAATATGCGTTTACATCATCATCTTCATTTATTTCACCTGATTTTCGCTCTGCTATTGATTGGTAAATTGCAAAGAAAATATTTCCTGAAAGTTTTACTTCTCCACCATTTTTTCTAATCTCTTTACCTGTTATATCCACACAATCTTTTTCAAGATAATTAAAAGCATTTATAGCTTGGTCTTTTAAAATATTTCTATCTGCTAAAAAAAGAACTCTTGGATTTTTATTTCTATTGTTTTTAGTCCATTTTGAAATAAATAGCCTATAAACTATTTGAAAAGCAATAAATGTTTTACCCGTACCTGTTGCCAAAGTTAGAAGAACTCTATCTTTTTCATCTTTTGCTATTGCTTCTATTGTTTTTTGGATTGCAATTTGTTGATAAAATCTTGGTTTCATATCATCTAGTAAAAAATCTGATGTTACAATTTCTTGTTTTT
>NZ_JBGUES010000065.1:0-11317 GCF_041821165.1 Poseidonibacter sp.
GTAATGTACTCACTTGTAATATCTTCAAGTGTTCTTGAAGTTTCATACATTTTTTTAATTATTTTATCATCAATATCAGTAAAGTTTTTTGTCATAATAACTTCATAGTCATTAGCTTTTAAAACTCTATGTAATAAATCAAAAGCAATAGCTGAACGTGCATGACCTAAGTGAGAATCATCATAAACAGTAGGTCCACAAACGTAAATTTTCACTCTATTTTTTTCAATAGAGTGAAATTCTACTTTTTCTTTTTTTACTGAATCATAAATATATATATTATTCATTTTATTTAAATAAAGCTTCTAATGATGCTGTATCAGTTGTTTTTTCAACATTTGAAGAGTCATTATTTCCAGAAGTTGGTGTAGGAGTACTTCCTTCAATTTCAACTAATTCAATATCATATTTTGTAAGCATTGATGCTAATCTAATATTTAAACCAGATTTTCCAATTGCTTTTGACTTTTGATCACTTGGAATTGTAACAACTGCTTTTCCTCTTTCATTAAATCCAGGTGCTTTTTCAATTTTTACACTTGAAATAATTGCAGGTGATAAAGCTCTTGAAATAAACATTTCAGGAATAGTTGAATATTCAACACAGTCAATATTTTCTCCACTTAATTGGAAAGATACAGAAGAAATTCTAACACCTTTTACACCAACAACAGAACCAATAGCATCTATTTGAGGATCCATACTTGTTAATGCAATTTTAGCTCTAGAACCTGGAATTCTTGCACTTGATTCAATAATGATTTTTTCATCTTTAAGTTCAGGTACTTCAAGAGTTAATAAACACTCTAAGAATTTAGGAGAAGTTCTTGAAATATCAATTAATAAACCATTAGTTTTATCAATATTAACACCTCTTACAACAGCTTTTACAGTATCACCTACTTTAAAAGTTTCACCTTTAATTCTACTTTTTCTTTGAAGCATACCTTTAACTTCACCGATTTCAATAAAAGTATTTTCTTGTCTATCAATTCTAGTTACAACACCAGAAACAACTTTACCAATTTTATCTTTATATTTTCCAAGTAAGTTTTCTTCAATAAATCTTTGGATTTTATATTCAAAATTACTATGTAAAATAGTGGCAGCATTTCTACCCATATTTTCAAATTCTAAATCATAATCTAAGAAATCACCAATTTCTAAATCAGCATCAATTTCTTTTGCTTCTTCTAATTCAATAAAGTTTTCAGCATTGATTTCATTTCCATACTCATCTTCAACTTCACCAGTTAGTTTTTCATCGCCAGAAGCAACTACTTCAATTTTTTGGAAAAGTTCAAGTTTCTTCTTTTCTCTATTTACGTTTGCATCAAATCTTAGTGTTTCATCAACCATTTTTTCAGCAGTTTTAATTAAAGCTTCTTTTAGTGCATTCTCAACATCTTCGATTTTAAGACCTTTTTCATATGCAATTGAATCTAAAATATCTATTATTTTATCCATTAATAACCTTTTATTTGTTGACATTGAAAAGTAATATTTTTTTGGGTTTCAATGTAGTGTAGTCTATTATTATATCGAATTCTCCTTTTATATAAATAAAAGCAATTTTAAGCTAAAATATTTGGCTAATTAAAAAAGAAAAGGCTTGATATATGGAATTATTACTTGCAAGAGAAGAATTAACACAAAAACCTAAAAAAGTAGATTTAGATAAAATTAAAGAACAATTAAAAAAAGAAAATTATGAATTATTATACTTTGATAGAGATAACTCTCACAAAGATATGATGGGATTAGTTGATGCATTAGAAGATGATGGATTTAACGTATATTTCAGAGAAGTTAAATACGGTCTTGCTGATGAAGAATATATGTATGAGGTTCATGCACTTTAATAGGTGATAAAAAATATGAGTTCAAATAAAAAACTATTTATACAAACATTAGGTTGTCAGATGAATGACACTGACAGCCAACACATTGCAGCAGAATTAGAAAAACATAAAGATTATTCTCAAACTGATAAAATGGAAGATGCAGATCTTATTATTATTAATACATGTTCTGTAAGAGAAAAGCCTGTTCAAAAACTATTTTCTGAAATTGGACAGTTTAATAAGAAGAAAAAAGAGGGTGCTAAAATTGGTGTTTGTGGATGTACTGCTTCACACTTAGGAAAAGACATCATAAAAAGAGCTCCATATGTTGATTTTGTTGTAGGTGCTAGAAATATTTCTAAAATCAAAGACGTAGTTGATATTAAAGGTTCAGTTGAAATTGATATTGACCATGATGAATCAACTTATGAATTTGCAACTGCAAAAACAAATAAATACAGAGCAAGTGTAAATATCTCTGTTGGTTGTGATAAAAAATGTACTTATTGTATTGTTCCAAGCACTAGAGGTGATGAACTTTCTATTCCACCTGAAATGATTGTTGACCAAGTTCAAAAATCAGTTGATATGGGTGCTGTTGAAGTAATGCTTTTAGGACAAAATGTAAACTCTTATGGAAGAAGATTTAGTGATGGTAGAGAAAAATCATCATTTACAAAACTTTTACAAGAAGTTTCAAAAGTTGAAGGGTTAGAAAGAATTAGATTTACATCTCCTCATCCTTTACATATGGATGATGAATTTATTGAAGAATTTGCAAGAAATAAAAAAATATCAAGATGTATTCATATGCCTTTACAAAGTGGTTCAACATCAATTTTAAAAGCAATGAAAAGAGGGTACACTAAAGAATGGTTCTTAAATAGAACAGAAAAAATAAGATCTTTAGTTCCTGATTTAAGAATTACAACTGATATTATTGTTGCATTCCCTGGTGAGACTGAAGAGGATTACCAAGATACTTTAGATGTTGTAAGACAAGCTAAATTTGATCAAATCTTTAACTTTAAGTATTCTCCAAGACCTGGAACAGAAGCTTTAAAACTAGCTGATATTGAAGTTCCTGATGAAATTGGAAGTGCTAGATTAATTGAGCTTATTGAGCTTCATAAAAGACATTTAGAAGCTATTATGCCAACTTATGTTGGACAGACTTTAAATGTATTAGTTGAAAGCTTAAAACCAAATGGTGAAATTTGTGGATTTACTGATAATTATCTACAAGTATTTGCTAAAGGAAGTGATGAACTTCTTGGTAAGTTTGTTAATATTAAAATCACTGATAATACTAGAACATCGTTAAAAGGTGAAATAGTTCAGTAATGAAAAAATATTTTAAATTAAATATTTTGCCTTATATTTTATATATCTTGGTTAAAATTATTTATGCTACAAATAAAAAAGTTTTTCATCATCCTTCAAAATTGAATGATGATGAAGCTTTTATCTTTGTTATTTGGCATGGAGATTTGTTATCTCAGCCATTTAATTATTATAAAAAAAGACCAAATAAAACAGTAAAAGCAATGATTAGTCATAATAAAGATGGTGAAATTATTGCTAAACTTGTTAGAGTTTTAGGTATAAAAGCTATTAGAGGTTCTTCTTCTAAAGGTGCTGCTAAAGCTTTAATTAGTACAATAAAGGAAATTAAATTAGGCAATGATGTAGCATTGACTCCTGATGGTCCTAGAGGTCCTAGATTTTCCGTAGCTAACGGTGTTGTAGCCATTGCTCATAAGTGTAATGCAAGGATTATTGTTTTAAATTCTAAGCCATCATCTTATTGGCAATTTAATTCATGGGATAAATTTATCTTACCAAAACCTTTTGGAAAAATTGATTTTTATATGTCAGAACCTTATGATGTAACAAATTTAGATTTAGAAGAAGCAAAAGTATTCATTAAAGAAAAAATGATGATTAATGCTATGTATTAAAGAGTTAAAATAATAGGAATTATATGTTTAATAAAGAGTCTTTATATATTAATGCTATTAAATACGATACACAGTTAAAACTTGATTATAAGAAATTAAGTGATGATAATATTCTTGAATCAAACAATTCTGTTTTTTTAGTTAATGATGAAATATTATCTCATGATATAGCACATAAAATAAATAGTTCTCAAAAACTAACTCCTGTTACATATCTTTCTACACTTTTAATAAGTGATACAACAAGACTTGTTCCAAAAGCCAAATCAAGCCAACTAAAAGATTGTGAAATTGCTGAACTAAATTCAGAATATGATATTGCTGTATTAAAAACTACACTTTTTGAAACTAAAAACTATTTTGAGAAAACAGGTATTGATTTTATATACTCTTCTTTTCATATATTACAACATCATTTAGAACAAAATGTTTGTAGAAATGAATTATTAATATTTTTATTTAATGATAAAGCATTTATTGTAATTGTAAATAATACATCTTCAATTGTATATAGTAAAACAATTGATTTACCAACTTTTGAATCAATTAAAAAAACTCATTTTTATGAAAATGATGTTGTTGGTCAAAAACTATTTGATGAGATTTATTATTTAGAATTAAATAAAATCATAAATAATACACTAAATGAATTTTATGAAAAAGAATCAAAAACTTTTGTTGAAAAAATTACAATTTTATATGTAAGTAAACAATTAACAAAAGAGCAAATTGATTCATTAAGTGATGAATTTCTTCTTAGTATTGAATATCATGCTATAAATATTGATGAAGAGATATTTGAGTTATCTAAAGATAAACATTTAAAAAAGAGTTTTGTAAAACCTAGAAAAAAAAGCTCTAGTAATTTTATTTTTAATTCAATTATATTAATATTTTTTATTGCAGCATTTTTTGGTATTTATAAACTTTATATAAATATTGATGAAAAACCTAGTACAAAAATTGAAAAAACTATTTCTGAAAATATCATCAAATTACCTAATCATGTAATGATAAATTCAATCATTAAAAAAAGAGTTGAATCAATTTTTAACTCTATTCCTTATGATGTAATTATCAAAGAATTAAAGCTTGACGAAGATAATTTAATGCTAAAAGGTACATTTTTAAGACAAGATACATTTATTAAATCTGTTCAACCTGAATTAGAAAAACTATATAGTTCAAATGTTTTAATTAATGAAAATAAAGATAAAAAATACATTTTTGATGCAATTATTAAATCAGAAGATGAAATAGAAATTGACAATATTACATATAATAAATTTACAGGTAAGTATATTGTTGATGAGTTTTTACCAATTTCAAGAGTAAGTGAACAGTTAAAAATACTTCTTCCTCAAAAAGAAACAATAGTAAAATTTAAATCAAGTAATAATAATGATATTACAAAATATAACTATTTAATAAGTATGCTTGTACAAACACCAAAAGAGTTTTTTGAAATTTTTGAGGTATTAAATAGAGAGTTATATTCTATTAATATTGCATATCCTATAAATATGACTAAAACTCAAGCAGGGATAGAAGTAGAGTTTAATTTGGTATTTAATCAACCAAAATAGATAGCTTTATAAACTAAAAACTTTTACCAAGTTTTTAGTTCATTATATATTGAATCTCTTTCAACTGGTGTAAACCCAGAATTCTTAATTAAATCAACAAACTCTTTTACAGCAACACCTTTCGCACTTGAAGCTCCAGCTGCACTTTGTATTGATTCTTTCTCAATTGTTCCATCAAGGTCATTTGCACCAAACTCTTGTGCTATTAATGCAAGCTTTACAGTTGATGTTGCCCAATAAGCTTTTACATTTGAAATATTATCTAAAACAATTCTAGCAATTGCATATGTTTTTAGTACTTCTTGTCCTGTAATTGGTGCATCAACTTTTAAGAAGTTATTTTCAGTTTGATATACAAGAGGAATAAATGCATTAAAACCACCTGTCTCATCTTGTAAATTTCTTAGTCTTAGCATATGATCAATTCTATTTTCTCTTGATTCTACATGACCAAATAACATAGTAGCATTGCTTTGTTTTCCTGCTTTATGCCATAGTTTGTGGATTTCTAACCACTGTTCTGATGTTACTTTTCCACCACAGATTTTTTTACGAACTTTTTCATCAAATATTTCAGCTCCACCACCTGGCATAGAATCTATTCCATGTGAAATCATCATTTGAATTAACTCTTCATATGTTAAGTTATATTCAGTACTTAAAAAATGAATCTCAGCAGCAGTTAAAGCTTTTACATGAATTGATGGGAAGTTTTCTTTGATTTTTTTAAATACATCCATATACCATTGTAATCCTGTATGTGGATTATGTGCTGATACAATATGTACTTCTTTAATATCATTTTTAGAAGAATTTTTTACAATATCTAAAATTTCTTCGTGTGATAAAGTATATTGTTGTGGATTTTTTCTACTTGCACTATAAGCACAAAATTGACATACATCTTTACAAATATTTGTTGGATTTATATGTCTATTTATATTAAAATATGTTTTTTTACCATGTTTATTTTCTCTAATTTTATTTGCATATTGAGCAAGAGTAAATAAATCTAAATCATAAAGTTTAATCGCATCTTCGTAATCTAATCTTTCATTGTTATCTAATTTTTCTATAATACTCATTTTATTCCTATTTACAATCTAAATCTTTAGTGTACTTATTATCTTTTCCTCTATGAACAAAACCTGAACAAGTCTGTCTTAGAGTATTATCATAAAACATTATTTTATATACACTACTTTTATATCTTGTTTTTTTATCTTCAACACTTAATCGATTGATAACTTTAACTTCTTTTATATTTGTATGACCTAAAGTTGCAAGAACTTCGGTCATTTTTTCTTCTTTTAAGGTTTTTAGAACCATAAAAATTGCTAAACCAGAAGCAATTAAGATTCCAATTATGATAACAGTCTTTTTTGGTAATCTTCTTATTTCATTACTCATTATCACCACTTTCCATTAATGGTTCAAAAGAACATTTTTCACCATCATAATACTCTAAAGTTCCATCTTCGATTCTATAATACCAACCATGAATTTGTAAAGAACCATCTTTGATTTTTCTTTCAACATCTGGGAATGTTAGTAAGTTTTCCATTTGGTGAACTACTGAAATTCTCTCAGTTGCTCTATAAAGTTTTTCTTGGTCACTTTTATCTTGAATTGCTAAAAGTGTGTACTCTTTTGCTCTTTTCCCTAGTTCTAGCCATTTTTTAACATGCACTAAATCAGGTGAATCACCAATATCTTTATATAAACTTTTACAAGCTCCACAATGAGAATGTCCACAAATAATAATGTGCTTAACACCTAAAACAGAAACAGCATATTCAATAGCAGCAGAACTACCATGGTAATCATCATCAGGACTATAAGGAGGTACAAAGTTACCAACGTTTCTTAAAATAAACATATCTCCAGGTTTAGTATCAAGCATTAAATCAGGTGTGATTCTACTATCACTACAACCTACAAATAAAATTTCAGGTTTTTGACCATGCTCAACTAACTCTTTTATATTTCCTTCAAACTTTGGAAAACTTACTTCTCTAAATTTTTGGTTACCTTTTATTAAATCATTGATTATCATATTAATTTCCTCTTATTACTTGTTGAGAAGTAGGTGTAATGATAGTGATTTTTTTAATACTATCTGATTCTCTTAAATCTACTTCAATTTTATATTCAACTAGGTAATCAACTTTATGACAAGAAAAAAGTCTTGTATATTGTGATATTTCTAGTACTTCACATTTTTTCATATTGATTGTATTATCTGCAAACATTGCTGTTAATGATAGTAAACATATTAAAATTATTTTCATTTTACTTCCTTTAAGATTGTACAAACATCATTTAATTGTTCTTTATTTATATCTATTTTTGCTATTAGACGTATTATTGCACTTTTTACTGTTGGTTGTCTAATTGCACCAAGTAAATAGCCATTTTCTTGTAAAATAGCTTGTATTTCTTTAACTTTTTTATTATCACCTATATTAATAGGAATAATTAAACTTTGTGATTTTATATTTAAAACTTCTTCTATAATATTTAAATTTTGTTTTATTTTCTCTTTTAGTATAGATTTATTTTCAATTATATATTTTAAAGATTCAAGTCCTAAAGCAATATCAAATAATGATGGTGCAGTAGAATATATAATTGGTTTTGCTCTATTTACTAAAAAATCAATTACATCATTTGAAGCTAAAATATAAGCACCATATGAGCCATAAGCTTTACCTAATGTTCCCATTTTAATATGATACTTATTTGGTGTGATATTATAATGATCAAAAATACCAAGTAGATTCTCACCTATAACACCAGAACTATGAGCTTCATCTACAAGAAGTAAGGCTTCTTTTTTTTCTGCAAGGTCAAATATTTCTTTAGGTGCTAAATCTCCACCCATAGAGTAAACACCTTCAATAGCAATAATATTTCTACCTGTTCTTTTGTTTTGTGAGATTTTATTTTCTAAATCAAAGTAATCATTATGTTTAAAAATAATCACTTGTTCAGTTTTTAAAAGTTTTGATGCAAGTATTCCACTAGCATGATACTCTTCATCTATAAAAATAGTATCATTTTTTCTGCAAAGTGCTTCAATCATAGCAATATTTGCTAGAAATCCTGAACCAACAGTAACTCCTGATTCAAAGTTATTTGTTTTGCATAATAACTCTTCAAAATCTTTATGTATTTGATTATATCCATTTACAAGCATGGATGCTTTTGGCGCAGTGTATTGTTCTTCTAAAACTCGTTCATAAGCTTTTTGAAAAATATTTTTATTTGTTGATAGACCCAAATAATCATTGGATGCAAGGTCAATTAAATTTTTATCAAATACTTCTCTAGTTCTAAAACGATTTGATTTTTTAATTGATTGTAGTTCTTTTGAATACAAAAAGTTCTCCATTTGTGTTTGCCTATGGTATCAAAAAATGACTAAGAAATAGTTGAATATAAAATTTATCTTATGCTAGTTTATTGCTACTAATACTTGTTATTATTTCTATACTAATTTTATATACCAACTAACAAATTAATAAAAAAAGAAGATTCATCAAAAGGTGAACTTCTTTTATAATATTTAAATAGCAATATTTTCCAAGACTTTTAATTATTTCTTCTGTATTATCTTTTTTATGAATAAAAAAACTAATAATAGAATTTTTAAAATACCAGAACTTCCATACTTAGAATTAAAATATTCTAATACCTTTTTTGAGTGTTCTCAAAAACATTATCATAATATGCTTTGTATTTTAGGCCTAAAAAAAGGCAGTGCAAAAATTATGATTAATGATGAGCAAATAGTTTTAAGAGAAAATAAATTAGTTATTATTAATCCAAATGAAGTTCATTATTCAATATTGGATGAAATAACACAAGATTATTATGTTGTTTATATTGATAGAACATGGTACCAAAATTTACAAAAACATATTTTTAAGATTGAGCAATTAATTTCTTTGCCAAATGAAATTGTTGATTTAGATATTTGCTCTAGTTTTTTTGATTTATTTGAGTATTTATATGAAAACAATGATGTTATTGAAAAAGAATTAAAACTATTTGAATTTTTAAAACATATTTTAAATAATGCTTTTTTTGATAATAAAGTACTTGAAGTAAATAAAACAACACAAATAGCAAAAGAGTTTAAAGAGTATATTGAAAATAATATCTCTTCAAAACTCACCTTAACTCAAATATCAAATGCCTTAGGTTATAGCCCTTATCATATTATTCGTATTTGTAATCAAAACTTTGGATTATCAGCTAACGCATATATTGTAAATAAAAGAGTTCATAGAGCAAAAAAACTAATTTGTGATGGTATTGATATTTCTCAAGCTGCAAGAGAAGTTGGATTTTATGACCAAAGTCATTTAACAAATGTCTTTAAAAAAGTTTTTGCATTAACACCAAAAGCTTATCAAAATGATATACAAAATAGTATTACAAGGGAAAGTAATAATGAGTAGTTTTAATCTATTAGATAAAAATAGTAATTTCAATATTTTATTAGCAGGAATAATAGGATTATTTATAGGTGTTGGAGTTGCTAGATTTTCATATACTTCACTTTTACCATCAATGTTAGAAGATAATACTTTATCTTTAACATTTTCAGGAGTTTTAGCATCTTTAAATTATGTTGGTTATTTATCAGGTTCTATTTTTGCAATTTTTATAAAAGATATAAATACTAAAGTAAAATATTTTAGACTTGGTATTATTCTTTGTATTTTAACAACCATTATAATGGGAATTACAACAAATGATATAGTTTGGTTATTAGGAAGAATAATTGCAGGTTTTGGAGCAGCAATGGCATTAGTTGTAGGCGCTGCCATTGTAATGATGAAATTAAACTTTGAAGATAAAACAAAAGCTATGGGAATATATTTTTCAGGTATAGGAATAGCATTAGCAAGTTCTGATATTATAAGTAGATATGTGTTATCAATATCTACCTGGCAAAATTCATGGATAATCTTATCTTTATGTGCTCTTCTTGTGGCTTTTTATCCTTTGTATATTTTATCTTTTGATAAAGATCTTAAACAAAATGTTCAAAAACACCCTTTTAATAAGGCTTTATTTTCTCCTTTTGTAATAATTTTAATTGCTGCATATTTTACAGAAGGAGTTGGATTTGTAATTCAAGGAACATTTTTACCAACAATTATAAAATCACTTGAAGGTCTAGAACAATATGCTGGACTTACATGGTTACTTGTTGGACTTGCTGGTATTCCTGCTGCTATTATTTGGATGAAGTTAGCTCATAAATATGGAAGTATAAATATGATTATAATTGCCATGTCTATACAAATAGTTGGAATTTTAATACCAACAATGACTACAAATGTTTATTTAAATCTTTTTTGTGGAGTTTTATATGGTGGAACATTTACAGGTTTAGTTGCATTATTTATGAATCTTGGTGGAAAATTAGCAGGTGCAAATCCTGTTATGTTAATGGGTGCATTAACAACTGCATATGGAATAGGGCAAGTTACAGCACCTTTATATGCTGTTTCTTTGACGCAATGGACAGGCAATTATGATTATGCATTATATGTAACAGCAACTATTGTATTCTTGGGTGTTTTAATGCTTTTAATAGCAAAAAAAATTCAAACATTAAATCTATAAAGTTATATTTTCAAGTAATTCGATTGATTCATCAGTAACAATAATAGCATCAATGCAAAAAGCAGGATTTATTTTTTTACTTTGAATATAGTAATCTACACTTCGTTTGATTTTACCTAGTTTTGAGGGTGTTATATTATTTATAGCAGTCTCATAATCAGGAGCTGATTTTACTTCACAAAAGTGATAGATATTATCTTTTTTAGCAATAATATCTATTTCACCTAGTTTTTTAGCATAGAAATTTTGCTCAATGATTTCATAATTTAAATCTTCAAGAAAA
>NZ_JBGUES010000066.1:0-11153 GCF_041821165.1 Poseidonibacter sp.
TAAATTCAGGTGAAATTGAAACGGATATGTTAAGTCATGTAAAATTTCAACGTATTATGGATATAAATCTAGAACTTGCAAATGAGTTAGATAAAGATAAGTTATTTGAAATGATTTTAACTTAAACAAGAGAATTAACACATAGTGAAGCTGGAACTTTATATATAAAATCAGAAGATAAAAATTTTCTTGATTTTAAAGTTGTACAAAATAAACCATTAGATATTTATATGGGTGGAACAAAAAGTGAAATTACTTGGGATTCCTTACCTTTATATTTAGAAGATGGTTCTTTAAATAAATCAATGATTGCAGCTGTTTCTGCTTTAGATAAAAAGATTATAAATATAAATAATGTTTATGAAAATGATGATTATGATTTTTCTGGTACAAAAAACTTTGATAAAAATACTGGTTATAAAACAAAATCAGTATTAGTAATACCTTTAACTAATCATGAAGATGATGTTATTGGTGTTTTACAATTGATTAATAAAACAAAAGTTTCAGGAAGAGTTACACCTTTTGATAAAGTAGATGAAGAGATTTTAAAAGCACTTGCTGCTCAAGCTGCAATGGCTTTAACAAATAGTCAATTAATTACAAGTTTAGAAGCATTTTTAAATGCCTTTGTATCAACAATTGCAAGTGCTATTGATGCAAAATCAAAACATACTTTATGTCATATAAATAAAGTTTCAAAATTAGCACCATTAATTGCTCAAGCTATTCATGATGATGATACTTTATATAAAGATGTTAAATATACAAAAGATCAAATGCAAGAGATTGAACTTGCAGCAAAAATGCATGATATTGGTAAAATTTCTATGCCTGAATCAATTATTGATAAGGCTACAAAATTACAATTAATGTTAGATGGTATTGATATTATAAAAGAACGTGCTGAAATTATGAAAAGAGATTTTGAAATTTTATTATTAAAAAATGAAATATCTCAAGACGAGTATGAAACTAGAAATAAAAACTTACAAGAAGATATTCTTTTCTTAGAAAAAGTTAATATTGGTGGTGAGTTTATGAGAGATGAAGATATTGAAAAAATAGAAGAAATATCTTTATACACTTATTTAAAAGATGGAAAAGAAGTACAACTATTAACAAATGAAGAGAAATATAACTTATCAATTAGAAAAGGAACATTAACAGCAGAAGAAAAACTAATTATGAATTCTCATGCAAAACTTTCATATGATATGTTAACTGCACTTCCTTTTCCAAAAAAATATAGTAATGTTGTGCATATTGCAGTAAATCATCATGAAAAACTAAATGGTAAAGGATACCCAAGAGGTTTAAGTGAAAAAGATTTAGTTCTTGAAGATAGAATTATGATTTTAGCAGATATATTTGAAGCATTAACAGCAAGCGATAGACCATATAAGGGTGCAAAAAAACTTTCTGAAGTATTTAAAATTTTATCATTTATGGCTAAAGATAATGAAATTGATGCAGATTTACTTAAATTCTTTCAAAATAGTAAGACTTTAGAAGAGTATGCTAAAGATCAATTATTACCAATGCAAATTGATGAATTTAAGTCAATTTAGATGAAACAAAAAAAAGCTTTTAAAAAATTTTTTACCTATTTAGGTTTATCTTTATTTATAGCTTTTTCTTTGTCTTTATTATATATTTTCTACCCTACTTTACCTGATTCAATTGATAATAGACTAAGAGATAAACTTTTTACAATTAGAGGTGAAATACCAAATACACAAAATGTTGTAATAATTGATATAGATGAAAAATCTTTAGAAACCTTGGGTCAATGGCCATGGTCTAGAAATAAAATCGCTACTATTTTAAATAATTTAACTCAATCAAATATTGGAATTATTGCTTTTGATATGGTTTTTGCAGAACAAGATAATAGCTCCCCTCATAGTGTATTTGAAAAATATGGGATTAAAAAAGATAATATCCCTAATTATGATTTAGATTTTGCTCAAACTATTGCAAATACTCCTACGATTTTAGGTTATCAATTTGAATTAGAAAAAACAGATTTTGTTAAAAAAACTGCTCCTGAAATTCCAGCTATTTTCATTGAAAAAAATAAAACTTTAGATGAACAGTTTATGATAAAAGCAAAGGGTACTATTTTAAATATTCCTCTTTTACAAAATAATGCTTACTCAAGTGGTTTTTTTAATAATATCCCAGATGAATCAGGAATTATTAGAAGTGTACCTCTTGTAATATCATATGATGATATGATATATCCTTCCTTAGCACTTGAAGTTATGAGAATAATTACAGATACGAATAAAGTATTTGTAAATTATAATGAGCAAGGTGTCTCAAATATAACGTTAAAAGATATGGTAATTCCAACAGATAGATATGGAAGAATATTAGTAAATTTTAGAGGAAAAGAAAAAAACTTTAAGTATTACTCTGCACTTGATATTTATAATAATAACTTTGATAAAAAAGAGATTGATGGTAAAATTGCATTAATTGGAACTTCTGCTGCTGGTTTACTTGACTTAAGAGCAACACCTTTTGAATCTGTTTATCCAGGAGTTGAAGTTCATGCTAATGTTATTGATAATATTATCCAAGGTGATTATATTTACAAAGCTGCATGGATTGATGGAGCTAATATAGCTATAATATTTATATTAGCAATATTTGTTGTTTTAGCAACAACTTATACTCCATTTTTTGTAAATCCAATTATTTATCTTGCTGTATCTTTTATAACTTTATACTCAATATATGAAATATTATTTACGCAAGGAATTGTACTTAATATATTTTTTCCTATTATTACAATATTGTTAAGTTCAGTTTTTACTACTTTATTTGATTATTTTTATGAGATAAAACAAGAAGAAGCAATTAAAGAAAAATTTGCCTCAAAAGTTTCTAAAAATGTAATGGATAAACTTCTTCATGATTTACATAATAGTGAATTTCAAGCAATGGAAAAAGAAGTTACAGTATTTTTTAGTGATGTTAGAGGTTTTACTAAAATTTCAGAACAAATGAATAGTGCCAAAGAGTTAATTTCATATTTAAATGAATATATGGAGCCTATGAGTAACATAATTATTAAACATGATGGAACTATTGATAAATATATAGGTGATGCTATTATGGCTTATTGGAATGCTCCTGCTAATGTTAAAGATCATGCAGATAAAGCAGTACTTGCATCATTAGCTCAAATTAAATCATTAAAAGCATTAAATGAGCAATTTGCAAAAGAGAATAAACCTTTTATAGATATTGGTATTGGATTAAATACAGGACTTGCTGTTGTTGGTGAAATGGGAAGCAAGGGTAGAAGTGATTATACAGTTATAGGTGATGCGATTAATCTAGGTGCAAGACTTGAGTCTTTATGTAAATATTATGATTCAAAACTTAATATTTCAAACTTTACAAAAGAGCAATTAAAAGAAGAGTATATTTTTAGATTTCTTGATTTGGTAAAAGTAAAAGGTAAAAATAAACCTGTTGAAATATGGCAAATTCATGGAAAAGCATATATAAATACAGAACAAAAAGAAGAGCTATTTTCATATCATAAAGCAATAGAATTATATAAAAAACAAAATTTTAAAGATGCCTTAGATATTTTTATAAAACTTCAAAATAATGATATGAAAACTAACAAAAATATTTATAAAATTTATATAAAAAGATGTCAAGAGTATATTCAAACACCTCCAAAAAATTTCACAGGTGTATATGAACATAATACAAAAGGTTAAAAACTATAATAAAGATTTGTTCTAAGTGAATACTTATCATATTCATATATTTTTTGATTTGAATTAGTATCTGTATAGTTTGCACTAAGTCCTAATGCTAAATTTTTATTAATTGATTTAATAATTCCTGAACTAATAGTATATGATCTATCTTTTCGTTTTGTAAGAAAATCTACATCTTTTTGTTTATATAAATTCTTTGATACTTCAATTAAATTTGTTAATAACATTGTTTTATTTAAAGGGTATTTATTATCAAGTTTTATATTTGCAAAGTTTTGATCAACATCAGTTCTTAATCCCTTATCTTTTTTTTCCGTTCCTAGAAGAAAAGATATTGAACTTGTACCATAATTTTGAGATGAAAAAATAAATTTATTTGATAATTCATAAACTTTTGAATCTTTAGCTTGATATAAACTTTGAGTAAAATCTTTTTTACTGATTTTAAAATAACCCTCATACATTAGTTTTTTATTAATAATTGTTTGAAGTGTTGGTGTTAAAGAGAAGTTATTTAAGTAACTTTTTGAGTCTAAATTAATATGATTAAAATCAAGTCCTAGAGAAAATTTATTATTGTTTTTTTGATATGATAAAGCAGAACCTAATGCAATTAAATCAATATCTTTTTCACTAAATGTTGTATAGTGTTGAGTATATGCTAAAAACTTATTTTCCATAAATAGACTTTTATTAAGAACATAAGTGTGATTTAAAGACAATGCTAAATTTATGATTTCATCAGAATCTTGTTGGTTATTAAAAGGAAATGTTCCACTTGAAATTGTAAATTTATTGATATCTGAATTATTATTTATATTTGAGTCATATCCTAATCCAAAAATAAATGTTGATTTAATAAAACTCTTTTTATTTTTTGTTTTTAAACTTGCTAAACTTAACTCTATATTTTCTCTTACTTGTTTTGGTATCTCATTTGATAGAACTTCTTTAAATATAGTTTCTGACTTATCATACTCTTTTAATTTAAAATAAGTTTGTGCTAATTCTAGTTTTACCCTTAAGTTATTCTCTTGAATATTTAAAATTCTTTTATATGAAATTAATGCATCATCATATTTACCTATTTCAAAAGCGCTTCTTGCAAACATAAATGTAACTTCTTTTGAAAAGTCATTGTTTTGTAAATATTCTTTAAAACCATTATATGCAGATAAAAAATCTTTATTTTTATATGCAAGTAAAGAGTTTTCATAATTGTTATTTTTTAAAATCCCAGAAGAACTTATAGTATCTTGGGCATAAGTAAAAGATTGTGCCAATGATAATAGAAGTAAAGACTTACATACAAAAGCACTATTTTTATTTATAATTTTCATTAATATTTCCTATTCTTATACTATATTATTATTTTTTATCAGCTTTAAATGAGCCAATTGCATTTGATTCACCTGAACCAAAGTTAAATGTTCCACCTACACTTTTAATTTCACCAGTACCAAAATATTTACCATTAATAGTATTTACTTCATCATTTAAAGAAAATCCATTATTAGAAGCTGTACCATTTGTAAAATTCCCACTTAATGAACTACCAGAAGCTGTTTTAAAAGCATAATCTCCACTAAAAGTGTTTGTTCCTGCACCAAAATTAAAATTTAAATTTATAGCATTATTTGAATCAAATTTAATTGCATCAAAACTTGAACCACTTACAACAGCACCTATCATATGCCCTGAGAAGTTAAGTTGTTTAAGAACAGTAGAATCAATTAATTTTTGTACAACATCAGCATCTGTTTGAATACCTGCAACCCATGTTGAATAAGCATTTATTTTAGTAATTTCTTTAGTTTCTAAATCTTCAATTCTTGAAGTCCAATATCCCCATGAACTTTCATTATCAAGATTTTCAACATATTTACCATCTACAATATCATCAGCTATTGATACCAACCATGAACTATTTTCAACTAATTTTTTACTAGTATCAGAATAGCTTGCTATCTTAACTCCAAAATTGTCATCATTTATATAATAAGAAGATAAATCACTTACATTTCCATTTAATGTAAAAGAGTTCCTGTCCGCTTTTGAAATACTACCATTAGTAAAAGTTCCCGTATCTTTATTTACACTAAAAGCTATTGCATTATTTGTTTCATGGGTTTGATTATTATTTGTATTAAGTAAAGTAGAAAGTCCATTATAATTTGCAGTTCCAGTACTTGTATTTGATTTTTTTGAATCTATAAAAAAAGTTTCTGCTAATTTATCACTTTGGTTAGAGGCTACTTCTTCAGAGTTAATATTTAAACCTTCTACTTGTGAGGCATTACTAGATACCTTACTTTCTTCAATCGTTCCATATCCTCCTAGTCCTTGTGCTTGGCTACCATATAATTGTCCAGAGACATCACTATAAAGTTTTGTTTCAACTCCTTCATTATCTACTTTATACTGATAAGTTTTTGCAGCTATCGTGCCATCATCATTTAACTTTGCAACACTAAATCTTGAACCTGATGATTCTATACTTGTTTCAGTACTACTTGCTGTAATTGATTTAGTTTTTGCATTAAGTAGTATAGAAGTACTAGTTTGAGTTGTAAAATAAGAGTAATATGTAGTATTACTTGAATCATAATCAACTCTTAAACCTTTAAAGCCTTTATATGTATAAATTTTATTAGTATCTAACATTGTAGAATTTGACTTTAGTCCACTATATAATAAATCATTATAAGTATATACCTTTGAATCAATCGTCCAAGAGCTATTTGCCCATCCTATAACAAAATCTCCTAAATTATCAGAATGAATAGTATAATTTCCTTGATATGAATTTCCATTTATTTTATGAGAAAAAGATATATTTCCTATATCACTATGTGATAAATAAGTTGTTTGATTAGAAAAGTCATGATTTAATTCACCTGTTTTTAAAATACTTGTTTCTAAACCAGTAAGTCCTGAATTAAAATAAGTGATATCTTGTTTATAATCTGCTAATTTAACTTTGTTTTTAAAAATATCTATTGCAGTAGTTCCTGATAATTTAAAACCATAATTAACTTCAGTACTTTGATTTTGGTTCAATACTAATGCTGATAATTGGTATCCTGTAGCATTTGTAGTTCCATCTATTTTAATCTCTAATATAGCTTCACTTGTTACATTTTTATCATCTGTAACTACAATTGGAATAGATAATGTTTTTACATCTCTTAAATTTAAAGACTTATACTCACTGTTCTTTGCATCAAAACTATATGTTCCATTACTATTTAATACAAACCCTGCTGGTATAGTTGTTCCATCTTTTACTTTATAACTTAATGTTGCATTTGTACTTAATTCTTTTGTAACAATTGTTCCTTCTATTACATTTATTTTTGTATTTTTTAAACTTGCAACAGTTTTTATGCTTTCATCTTTTTTTGAATTATTCGATTCTTCAGTCACATTTTGTGTTTCATCTTCTGTTGATACTGTAGTTGAAACTTCTTTAGTATTTGAAGAATCTGTATTATTATCGATTAATGAAGCATCTTGTAATTCTTCTAATCCTGTTATAGTTACTGAATCAAGATTTAATTCCGTTGGGATTTCTGGATTTTGAGAAACTGTAATTGTGATAGTTTCAGAAGTAGTTACCTCACCTTCTGTTTTTGTAATTATAATAGTATCAGTACCTTCAAACCCAGGTTTTGGTGTATAGTTAACACTTCCATCTTTTTTAATAGTAACAGTACCATTTTTAGCATTTGCTTTTGTAGTACCTTTTTTATCAATAGAATTTTTTGTTGTAAAATCTACAGATTTATTTTTTTTATTAACTTGTAGTTCTGATTGTAATTGTTTAAATGATTTATTATCTAAGACTTTTGGCTTATTTGGAACCTTATCAACAAAGGTGTCAACAATATTTCCTGATTCAACCATATATGTTACACCAAAAGATGTAACATCAATAACACCTTTTGTACATGCAACTTTATTTTGATCACCATATATTTCAGTACCTCTAATACCAATTGATGCTGATTTTGTTTTTAGTTTAAATTTAGAAGGGTTTATTTTACCTATTCTTCCAGTAATCGTACGAAATGCACCTTTTACAAAGTTAAGTTTTGTACCTGAAGTCATTGGTTTATCTTCATCATAAATATATTCTTCAATATTTAATGTTGAATTTTTTCCTAATGAAACAATAGTATTATCATTTAAAGAAATTTTCACTTTTGAATTTTCTTTTGTATTTATAATATCTTTTTTTTCAATTTCATTTCCAAGAACAGCAATAAGAATTTTTCCTTGTAAAGAAGTAATTGAACCAATTGATGCAAATAACGAACTACAAAATAATAAGAGTAATAAAAGTATATAATGCAAGTTTAACCTTTTTTTTATGTAAAAACTCGGTATTATATCTAAATTATAATTATCAAAAAAACAAAGTTGTAAAAGTAATATACAAGTATTTAATATAAGTATCAAATATACTCTAAATCAAAGAATAAAAAATTATTCCAAATTCCAATATCTAAAATACAAAGCCATTTATAACAGATTTTTAGATATAGTATATACTTTAAATTTAAATATATTTAAACTATAAAAGTCAATTTAAACTTATAAATAAAATAAGTTTTACAGGAGTTATATAAAACTAATGGCACTAATAGACCTACAAAACATTTCAAAACAATACGATACAAAAATAATTTTAAAAGATGTTAACTTTACATTAAACCAAGGGCAAAGAATCGCTGTAATTGGTCAAAATGGTCAAGGTAAATCTACATTATTTAAAGTTATTATGGGGCAAACTGAACCAGATGCTGGGGTAATGGCTATTGATAAATCTTTAAAGATTGAAATGTTAGACCAACAACCAAGATTTAAAGATGGACTTAATGTTAGAGATGCGATTGAAAATCAATTAGATGAATTAAAATCTGCAAGACTTGAATATGAAGATATTACAAGTAAACTAGCAACTCAATATGATGATGAAAATTTACTTAAAAGACAAAGTCAATTAGCTACTTTTTTAGATTTCCATGATGCATGGGATTTGGATAATATGATTGAGAGAGTTTTAAAAGAGTTTCAACTAAAACAATATGAATTTAAAGATGTAAATTTATTAAGTGGAGGTGAGCAAAGAAGAGTTAGTTTAGCTGGACTTTTACTAAAAAAACCAGATGTTTTACTTCTTGATGAGCCTACAAACCACCTTGATGTTTATATGGTTGAATTTTTAGAGCAATTACTACTTAAAAATAATTTTACACTTTTATTTATTTCTCATGATAGATATTTTATTGATAATGTTGCTACTACTGTTATTGAAGTTGATGGAGGAAACCTACGAAAATTTAATGGTGGGTACTCTTCTTATTTAGAACAAAAACAGCAGCTTTTAGAAAATATGCAAAAAGATCATGATAATTTATTAAGACTTGTAAAACGTGAAGCTCATTGGATGCAAAGAGGAGTAACAGCTAGAAGAAAAAGAAATGAAAGAAGAAAATCTGAATATCTAGATCTTAAACAACAAGCTAAATCAAATCCTGCATATATTAAAAAAATGAGTATTCAACTTCAAAGAGAACAAAAATCATTTAATACAGAAGACAAACAAAAAAACAAAAAGAAAATGTTATATGAATTAGATGATATTTGTAAATCACTTGGAGATAAAGAACTAATAAGAGATTTTACAACAAGAATTGTTCAAAAAGATACAATTGCAATTGTAGGTCCTAATGGAAGTGGAAAATCTACTTTACTTAAAATCTTTATGGAAAAAATGAAAGTGGATAAGGGTTCATTTAAAAAAGGAGATTTTAAAGTTGGATATTTTGACCAGCAAAGAGAATCTTTAGATGATAATAGAAACCTTATGGATACATTCTGTCCAAATGGTGGAGATAGAGTTGATTTACAAGATGGACGAAGTCAACATGTTTATGGATACTTAAAAAATTTCTTATTTCCTAGAGAATATTTAGAGAAAAAAGTTGGAGTATTAAGTGGTGGTGAAAAAAATAGAGTTGCATTAGCTTTATTATTTACACAAAAAATAGATTGTTTAATTCTTGATGAGCCTACAAATGACTTAGATATTCCAACTATTAATATTTTAGAAGAGTATTTACAAAGTTTTCAAGGTGCATTAATAATCGTTTCTCATGATAGATATTTTGTAGATAAGATTGCAAAAAAACTTTTTGTATTTAAAGGTAATGGCGAAATCATGGAAAGTTTCCAACCTTATACTGAATATTTAGAAATTGAAAAAGAGCTATCTGACCTTAGTATTTTAGAAAATGATATAAAAAAAGAAGCTACAATTACAAGTGCTCAAACAAATGTAAAAAAGCAAACGAAACTTTCATATAAAGACCAAAGAGACTACGATATGCTTCCTGTAGAGATTGAAAAACTAGAAGAAGAGATTGAGCAGATAAATGAGTGTTTAATGAATCCAAAATGTTATGAAGAAAAAGGTATAGTTGCCGTTTCTGAAGAACTTAAAAAAGTTGAAGAAATTTATGAGCAAAAAGTCGAAAGATTTTTAGAACTGGAAGAGCTAATAGAAAGCTTTAATTCATAAGAAGATATAATAACCAATTATATCACGATATTATTATAGGATAAAATAAAAATGAGTTTAAAACAACAATTAAAAGATGATGTAAAAACAGCAATGAGAGAAAAAAATGTAGTAAAAAGAGATTCTATTAGAGCTATTAATACTATGATTAAACAAATTGAAGTTGATGAAAGAATTGAACTTGGTGATGAAGATATTATAAAACTTGTTCAAAGAGGTATTAAACAAAGAGAAGAAGCAATTATTCAATACAAAGAAGCTTCAAGAGAAGATTTAATAGCAAGAGAACAAGAACAAATAGATGTATTTAAAGAGTATTTACCAGCACAAGTATCTGATGAAGAATTAGAAGCAGGAATGAAAGAAATTATAATTGAAACTGCATCAACTTCTATGAAAGATATGGGAAAAGTTATGGGTAAAGCAACAAAGAAATTTGCAGGTGTTGCAGATGGAAAAAGAATAAACGAAATGGTTAAAAAACTTTTAGCATAACCATTTTTTCATAAACTACTTAGGACTAGAAATATGCACAATGAATTTGGAAATATAATTGAACAATTAACAGAAAAAGAAAAAAGCAACTTAAATGATGATAATATTAATTCAAATGAAGGATTAATATCATTACTTTTAAAAAGAGTTGCTCCTGAAAATGTAGAAGAGTTAGCTTCTTTATTAGAGCAATCTATAATTCCTTCTATTTGTTCAGAAACAGATGATGAAATTAGTCGTCTATTTTTAAAAATAAATGCCGATGTTAATCTTTTATTCGATAAAGAAATACAAGCTAAAATAGAAGATTTTATCTTTAAAAG
>NZ_JBGUES010000067.1:0-11090 GCF_041821165.1 Poseidonibacter sp.
TGTACCGGTTTTGAAAACCGGCGAGGTTCACGCCTCCGAGGGTTCGAATCCCTTGCTCTCTGCCACTTATACAATTTTACAAAAAATCATTTACTTTTATCATTGTTTATGATTTACTTATACATTGGAGCTATAGCAAAGCTGGTAATGCCTCGGATTGCAAATCCGATATGCGTTGGTTCGAGTCCGACTAGCTCCTCCACTTTTTAAACAATCACAAATTTTTTTTACTTAATCTTAGATTTCAATAACTTATATATATTCATTTGGATAGAATATCAAAAAAAGGATTTAAAATGGAAATAGGATTATTTGTAGGCTTTCTTGGCTTCTTTTTTACAGCTATAGTTTTGGTGATTATTTTTCTTTATTTATATGCAATTGTTACACCTTATGATGATTATAAGCTAATCTTCGAAGATAATAATCTTGCAGCATCGCTTGGTTTTGGTGGAGCTATTATTGGAGTATCAATTCCTTTGTATAGTGCCTTAGTTCACTCTGTATCTTATCTAGATTTTGCTATTTGGGGAGCAATTGCTATTTTAATTCAATTAGTTTTTGCATTTATAGTAACAAGACTTAATGGAAAATACTCTTTTAAAACAAAAATTTCTAATGGAGTTATTTCTGTTGGTATATTAATGGCATTTTTATCAATTTCAATTGGGCTTTTAAATGCAGGATCAATGAGTTATTAAAACTCATTGATAATTATTTAGACTTTTTAACATTATGAATTGCATATTCAACTTAGAATTGCAGCACTAATCCTAAAATTATAAAACTCACTTTTTAACTAATCAAATCATTCCTTTTTGTTGACATATGAAATATTTTAATATAAACTTAAATATTATATAAAATAATAAAGTTAGTCTTTTAATATTACACTATACAAAAGGAGTTGTTATGGCAAAATGTCCAATTACAGGTTTAGGAAGTGAAGATGCAGTTGTAAATCCTGCTACTGGAAATAGAGGAACTTACAATAAAGATTGGTGGCCTAATCAGCTTAATTTGAAGATTCTTTCTCAGCATAATAATAAAGTGAACCCTTTGGGAGATGAGTTTAATTATGCTAAAGAGTTTGAAAAGCTTGATTATGATGCTTTAAAAAAGATTTAACAGATTTAATGACAGACTCAAAAGAGTGGTGGCCAGCTGATTATGGTCATTATGGTCCTTTATTTATAAGAATGACTTGGCATAGTGCTGGAACATATAGAACAGGTGATGGAAGAGGAGGAGCAAGTACTGGTAATCAAAGATTAGCACCACTTAATAGTTGGCCAGATAATGGAAATCTTGATAAAGCTAGACGACTTCTTTGGCCTATAAAACAAAAATATGGAAATAAAATTTCATGGGCAGATTTAATGGTTTTAGCAGGAAATGTTGCTTTAGAATCAATGGGCTTTAAAACATTTGGGTTTGCAGGTGGACGAGTTGATGTATGGGAGCCTGAAGAGGACATTTATTGGGGAAGCGAAGATGAATGGCTTGGTGATAAAAGATATGATGAAGATAAACACAAAAGTGAAGATTTAGAAAATCCACTAGCAGCTGTACAAATGGGACTTATTTATGTTAATCCAGAAGGACCAAATGGTGAACCAAATGTATTAGAATCAGCAAATGATATAAGAGAAACATTTGCAAGAATGGCAATGGGGGATAAAGAAACTGTTGCACTCATTGCAGGGGGACACACCTTTGGTAAATGTCATGGTGCTGGAGATGCTTCTAATGTAGGTCCTGAACCAGAAGGTGAAGGACTTATCGCACAAGGTTTAGGTTGGTTAAGTAAATTTTTAAGTGGTAAAGGTGATGATACAATCACAAGTGGAATTGAAGGTTCTTGGACAGCAAATCCAACAAAATGGGATAATGAATATTTCGATATTTTATTTGCATACGAATGGAACTTAGAAAAATCACCAGCAGGAGCTTGGCAATGGACTCCTATAAATCCAAAAGAAGAGCATTTAGCCCCAGCAGCTCATGATTCATCTAAAAAAGTAAAAACTATTATGACAACAGCAGATATGGCACTAAGAATGGATCCTATATATGGACCTATTTCAAAAAGATTCCATGAAAATCCGCAAGAGTTTGCAGATGCATTTGCAAAAGCTTGGTTTAAATTAACACATAGAGACTTAGGACCAAAAAGTAAATATTTAGGACCTGAAGTTCCAGATGAAGATTTAATTTGGCAAGATACAGTACCAAAAGCTGATTATAAAATGATTGAAGAAGCAGATATTAAAACTTTAAAAACTAATATCTTAAATTCAGGATTATCAGTATCTAAACTTGTAACAACTGCTTGGGCATCTGCATCAACATATAGAGATTCAGATAAAAGAGGTGGTGCAAATGGTGCAAGAATAAGACTCTCACCTCAAAAAGATTGGGAAGTAAATAAAGGAACTGCTGAAGTTATTTCAAAATTAGAAGAGATTCAAAATGAATTTAATAACTCTTCAATAAACGACAAAAAAGTTTCTCTTGCAGATTTAATTGTACTTGGTGCTAGTGCGTCAATTGAAAAAGCTGCAAAAGATGCAGGATATGAAGTAAAAGTTCCATTTAACGCAGGAAGAACAGATGCAACACAAGAACAAACTCATATTGATTCTTTTTCACATTTAGAGCCAATTGCAGATGGATTTAGAAACTATCAAAAGAAAAAATATGCAGTAAGTGGTGAAGAGTTACTTGTTGATAAAGCACAACTTCTAACTTTGACTGCACCTGAAATGACTGTTTTAGTTGGTGGTATGAGAGCACTAGGAGCTACTTTTAATGGTGATTCTAAAGGTGTATTTACTAATAGAGTTGGTGTTTTAACAAATGACTTTTTTGTAAATCTTCTTGATATGGAAAATATTTGGAATAATATAGGTGAAGATGAAGAAGAGTTTGAGTGTACTACAAGAGCATCTACAAATATAAAATGGACTGCAAGTAGAGTTGATTTAGTATTTGGCTCAAATTCTCAACTTAGAGCAATTGCTGAAGTTTATGCACAAGAAGATTCAAAAGAAAAATTTGTAAATGATTTTGTGACTGCTTGGAATAAAGTTATGAATGTAGATATGTAAAAAGAGAAATAAAGAGAGTTTTTCTCTTTATTTCAAATAATTAAAAAACATAAAATTCTAAGTATTTTTTCTTAAAACAATCTCGAATTCAGCTCCAGAAAACTTTTGTTTTTTATATTCATACTCTTTATTTGATACTTTTATTTTTCCATTCATATTTTTTACAATAATACTTTGAGTCATATATAATCCAATTCCTGTACCATTTGAACTAAATTTTGTAGTAAAGTATGGTTCAAAAACTCTATTTATGATTTTAGGATCTATTCCATTTGCATTATCTTTGATTTTTATAATTAACTCTTTATTATTATCTTTTACAGTAATAAATATGTATTTTTCTTCTTCATTAGAAAGAAGTAGGGCATCTTTTGCATTATTTAAAATATTTAATAGTGCTTGTGTTAATTCATTTTCTAATCCATAAAATTTACAAGAATCTATATCTTTTACAACTGTAATATTTTTCATTTTTAGTGTTGCTTGCATTAATGTTAATACTCTTTCAATAGTATCTTCAATTTTAAAATCTATTTTAGTTTTATCTTTTTTAAAAAAGTTTCTAAAATCATCTATTGTTTGTGATAATGTTTTTGTATTTTTTACGATGGCATCTAATGATTCATTAATTGATTTAGAGTCATTTATTCCAAGTTCATTTTGAAGTTTAATACCTGATGCAACTGTACTAATAGTTGATAAAGGCTGTCTCCACTGATGAGCAATATTCCCAATCATTTCACCCATTGAAGCTAGTTTTGATTGTTGAAATAATATATCATCTTTTTCTCGCATTTTTTTTACTTGTTTTAAAACTTTCCCTTCAAGGTTATCATTTAACTCTTTTAAAGTTGCATTTTTTAAAGATAGTTCATCTTCATAATCTGATAATTTTTGATGAATATTTATTGCAATATACGCCATAATAACAACTAAGAAAATAGATAAGACTAAAGATATTATAATAATATTATTTATTGCTTCTGATAATTCTTCTGTTAATCTTTTTTGCTTATTTGCAAGATCTTGTTCTAAACTTGTAGTATAAAGACCTGTCCCTATTGTCCAATTTAAACTTTTTATTGTTTTTACAAAAGATATTTTTTCTGATAAATTTTTACCTATATTAAAACTTGTTGGTGTATAAGTGATAAATTCACCATCTTCATTTTTAGCTTTTTCTAATATATTTGTAATAATATCTTGCTCAATTTTACTAAAAGTTTTAAAATCTTTATTTACCATGCTTTTGTTTTTATGTGTAAGAACTCGTCCATTTTGTTCTATTGCAAAAATATAATCAGTTTTTCCATAACTTGAAATATCTAAAAGTTTAATTGCTTCATATTTTATTTTTTCCTCTATATCTTCATTATAAATAGCTGTTCCTATATATAAATTTAAAGGTTTAAAAACTTTTATGTAACCAATTTTTTCTTTCATTTTTTTTAAATCTGAATTCTCTTTATACCAAGACCAAGTATCATATCCTTCGCCTTTAGTTTTAGCTATATTAGTAAGACTTTGAATTATATATTTGCCATTTGAATCTTGAATATGAGTTAATGTTTTATTCGTATGCTCAGGTTTTTGAGGTTGCATCAAAACTTTGTTATTTAAATCAATAATGAAAAAATATCCACTTGCATTATCATAAAATCTTAAAGGTTCAAGCCTTTTTCTTATCTCTTTAATAATAATATCATAAGAACTATTCTTATGTAAATTGTAAGTTGTTTCAATTGTTTTATATCCAATATTAACAATATTTTTTAAGTGTCTTTTTTCTTCTTTTTTAATATTTATACTATTTGTTTCGATTAGATTTACAGTTCTATCTATACGGTTTTTTATATTATCTTTTAAATTATTAATATAGTAGTTTCTCATATTTTCTCTATTGTCTTCAAACTCTTTTTTTTCAAAAGAGATAAATTTAGAAGTTAAAATAAAAGAAGTTAAAATAACAGCAAAAATAGGAAGAATTACGACCCAATATGTAATGAACTTATTGTTAAACATATAAATATCTTCCTAGTTTTGATTTAATTGAGTTTTGTATATATCTCTAAAAGTTCAATCTGTTTATCAATATTGTAGATTTTTAAATCTAAAAATTTCATATCTCTAGAGTTTTTTAATGTATCTACATCACTTTGAGTTTTAAGTTGAGCTTTTTTTTCTTCATTTATAATTTTTAATATAGAATTATAAATTTCTAAATCTTGTTTTGTTACATCTATTCTATCATCATACATATTAATTTTTTCAAGTTTATTTTTAAAAAAAGTTTCTTCATCTAATATTTTATTTGAAAGTTCAACTTTAGCTTTTAAGTAATCTAATTTTTTACTCTCAATATCGTTAAAAGTTCTACTATCTAGTGGAATATTTAATGTTAATCCAAAAGTTTGTTCATTCTCTTTTGATAGTTTTGTATTTTCACCAATATCATGATATTTTGAATAATTATAAAAAGCATTTACACTTGGTAAATATTTTGCTTTTGTAATATATGCAAAATTTCCTTTTTTGATAATCTGCGCTTTTGCTTTTTGTATCTCAATACTTTTTTCTAAGAAATCTTTTTTTGAAGCAAGGCTTAAAACTGGTAATTCAAATTTTGTATACTCTTGTGAAGAGATGTTATGAAAATTATTTATAAGCTCTTGTTTTTGATATTTTAAATCAATTAATGTATGTTTTGATGTGTTTAATGTTAATAAAGCATTGTCTAAAAATGAACTATCTAAAAAACCATTTAGTACTTGTTCTTTTTTTCTTATTACATCAATTTGTGCATTATTTAAAACAAGGTTTGCTTTTTTTATATTTAGTTCACTTTTTTTAATTAGAAAAAGAAAATTAATTGCATTTTTTATTAGAATTTTTCTTTGTTCTTCAAGCTCTAAGTTTGCAAGTTTTTGTGTAGAATTAGCATATTTAATTGCTTCATAAATACCACCACTTCTAAAAATTGGTTGGTTTATACTAACAGTTGATTTTGATGTTTTATAATCTTCACCTAAATCTTTTCTATATTGATATTGGATTGGATTAATCCAATCTTTTTTTAATGTTGCACTATCTTCTTTGATTTGTTTATCGCTTAAATCAAAAGCATCATTTCTTTGTGTAGAAATAATGCTTTTATCTAAACTAAACTCTTGTGCATATAAATTTAATGAAATTAAACTACAAAAAAGTAGTTTAATTTTATTTGATTTTACTAAGAGCATTTTCTAACCTTTTAAATCCTTCATCAATCTCTTTTTTTGATATTGTTAAAGGAGGAAGCATTCTTAAAGTGTTTTTTCCAGCTTTTAAAACTAAAACACCTTCATTAAATCCTTCAGTTATAATAGAAGCTAAAGTCTGTGCATCTTTTACTCTAAGTCCTCTCATTAATCCAAGGCCTACACTATGAGTAAATAAATCTCTATTGTTTTGATAAATTTCGTTTAATTTATCTTGAAAATAGATAATTGTTTCATCTAATGTACCTGAATTTTTCTCTTCATCTAAAATATCTAATACTTCTAAAGCAGCACTTGTACATAAATAGTTTCCACCAAATGTAGAACCATGATCACCTGCTGTTAAAATATCTTTATGTGTTGTAATAACAGCACCAATTGGAACTCCACCACCTAAACCTTTAGCCATTGTGATAATATCAGGTTGTATTTCATAAAGATTTGATGCTAAAAATTCACCAGTTCTAAAAGCTCCTGTTTGAACTTCATCAATAATTAATAAAATATCTTTTTCTTTTAAATATTTTGCTAATTTTTGAACAGCTTCTTTATCTAATGGTTGAACACCACCTTCACCTTGAACTAACTCAATCATAACAGCAACTGTTTCATTATCAATTGAGTTATAAATATCATCTATTTTATTGTTAAAAGAAAAACCTTCAGGATAAGGAGCAAAATTTGCTGAATGCATAGATTCTTGACCTGTTGCTTTTACCGTTGTAATTGTTCTTCCATGAAATGAATGTTCTAAAGTAATTACTTTATATTTTTTACTATCAAATTTTGTTTCACCATATTTTCTTGCAATTTTAATAGCACCTTCATTTGCTTCAGCACCTGAATTTGCAAAAAATGTAGCTACATCCATTCCTGAAAGCTGTGCAATTTTTTGACCTAATTTTGCTTGAGGTTCAATAGCATAAAGATTTGATATATGAGAAATATTACTAACTTGCTCAAATATTTTATTGGCAACTTTTTTATTTCCATGACCTACTGAAACAACTCCAATCCCAGATGTAAAGTCAATATAATCTTTTTCATTCTCATCAAAAAGTGTCGCATTTATACCTTTTTTGAAGTTAACATAATTTCTTGCATAAGTTTGTAATACATACTCTTTATCTAATTTTTCTACCATATTATTTTCCTATTATTCTTACTTAATTATGGAAGAGATTATATCCAAAATATTTAAACGATTTATTAATATGATTATCTAGCTTTACTTATATATCTATTTAAATCAAATAAACCATAATTTAATGGATCTTGTTTTTTAAACTCATTATTAAACCAATCATAAGATTGCCAAAAGTTTGGATTTGCTCTATTTATTGTATATTTTAATATCTTATCAATATCACTTTGTGTGTTTTTATAATCTTTTATCAAGGTGAAAAAATCATTTAAATCTTTTTGTTCTACTTCTAAAAAAGCATTTGGATAAGAACCTATAAAACCTTTGATAAAATTTATAGTATCTTTTGAACTATCTAATCTTGATTCTTCATCAAATAATAGGGCAACATTTTTATGCCATCTATTTATAACTACTGTATAAACTAGATTATCTTGATTTTCCATTTTTATTCTAAGATAGGCAAGATTTGATTCTGAATTTGTAAAATGCTTTATAAAAGATGAACTATTTGGTAATGTTAATGTTTTTAATGTTTCTTCAATTTCATCTTTTGAATTATATGTTTTTTTTATTTCTGTACTTTTATAATCTTTTTCTATAAAATTTATCTCATCTTTTTTATTATTTGTATGTTCTAAAAGTTTTGAAATAAATTCATTTTTATAATCTTTTGTTTTATATGATATATTTGTATTTGCACCTGTTGGAATATATACACTAAGATATGAAGCTAACCAACCTTGATACCATGAATTAAAATACTCTTCTCTTGAGTTCTTTGGAAGATATTCTAAAAAGTTACTCTCACCTTCAATTCTAAGTCTATCCATATGTTTTCTTACTAATAATTGATGTGCAGTATTTCCAAATAAATCAAAACCTGCAACCAGGGAATAGTATATTCTTTCAATTAATGGAAAATCAATAAGCCATAAAGTTTTTGGAATATTTCCTAAGGCTCCTTTATGAACAGAAGCTGAGTTAAAATGTCTATATATTGTAAGAATTGAATCATTATCTTTTTTATTACCTTTCCAAATTGAATCTAATGATAAACCTTTTGGATAATATTTTTTATAAACTTTTGCTTTATTACTTTGATATTGTCTAGATAGTTTGTAATTATCTAAAATAGAAAAAGTTTTAGAAATATTTGGATCTTCTCCAAATTGATTTGGTATTGCAAGATTTTCTAGATTATCATGAAGAAAAAATCTATCTTGAACTGATAAATCATATTTTGGATCCATAAACATAATCCAAAAGTTATCTTCAATTACATTTAGTGCAATTTGTCCTTTACAAACAGGACCTCTAATAAATGTCATAATAATATAGTGAATATCATCTAATAAAAACTTATATCTACTATTAGCTGGAATTTGTTCAAATACCTCAAGTGCATTTGCAGCTGTATTATTATCATAAGTAATAGTATGAGGTTTTATAGGCCATTTTGTATTAATAAATAGTTCTTTATATCTTTGTAGTTTTAAATCATTTAATTTATAAACCATATGAGTTTTATGAACTATTGATGACTCTATTTTTCTAAATCGGTAATAAAATTTCTCTTTGATTTCATCATAAGGAAATTTTGTAGCAATAATTTCTACTTCTTTCCCACTAGGTGTTTTTGACCTAACTAATTCATAGAAGTTTTCACTTTTATCATCAAATGAAACATGTGCTAAAAATAGATGTTCATAAATATATCTAGCACTTACTTGATGTTTAATATCCAGATTATTAAAAAACTCTTCAAATTTATTTATTTCACTTTGTTCATTATTGGGTATTAAATTTATAGTATCATTTGGTAAACCTTGCTTAAGCCATGTCATTAAAAGGTTATACTCTTTTTTCTCTAAGGCAGGAAAACCATAAGGCATACCCTTATGTGGATTATCATCAAAATATTCAGCTAATTCATCTTTATCTTTTACACATGAAAGCTCATCAGTTTCAGGAGAATAATCACCTATATTTAATGGATTTTTCATTTTTTGATTAAGATATTGCATCATTATTGATTCATTTGAATTTTCTAATTCATCTGTTACAGAGAAAAAACCTTTTTCTCTCCACTGTTTTTCATTTACAGCATCAACAAATAATCTTGTAGGATTAGAAGCACTTAAACGATTTGCATAAATATCAGCTTTTGAAGCACCTCTTTGTAATCCTTCAAATGATGAGAGTTTTAATTGGCAAGGAGAGTTATAACATGAGTGACAAGAAACACATCTATTATCTAAAATAGGTTTTATATGATTTACAAAAGATATTTTTTTATTAACTTCTTCAAATTTAATTGGTTCTAAGGGTTTAACAGAACATGCTGTAAAAAATAAAGTAATAATTGCAAATATGACTAGTTGTAATTTCATTTAATAAATTCCTAAAAATAAAGTTTTGTATTATACAAAAATTTATATTTTTAAACAGCTTTTTGCTAAAATCAAAACTAAAATTAAAGGAAAAAAATGCAACACCTAATTAGAACTTCGGATTTTTCTAAGGATGAGATCTTAGAGTTATTTTCTGACGCTAGAGATTTTCTAGATTTTCAATCAAATGAGATTTTAAAAGGTAAAATTATTGTTACTTTATTCTTTGAAAATTCTACAAGAACTAGAAGTTCATTTGAAATTGCAGCTAAAAGATTAGGAGCTGAAATTGTATCTCTTGATGTTGGAACATCATCAACAAATAAAGGTGAAACAATATTTGATACAGTTGCAAATATCAATGCAATGAAGCCAGATGCAATTATTGTAAGACATAGTGATTGTGGATTACCTGAATCTTTAACTAAATTTGTTGATTGTCCAATTGTAAATGCAGGTGATGGTAAACACTCTCATCCAACTCAAGCATTATTAGATTTATTTACTATTTTTGAACATTTTGATGGTCAAACAGATGGTAAAAAAATTGCAATTGTTGGTGATGTTAGAAGTTCAAGAGTTGCAGGTTCAAACAGAAGATTACTTCCAAGATTTGGTATAGATGTAAATTTAGTAGCTCCTGATTGTTTTAAATATGATGGTGATGAGTATAAACAATTTAATAATATAAATGACATTATTGATGATCTTGATATTATTATGAGTTTAAGAACACAATTAGAAAGACACTCTGAAATATATTTTGAATCATTAAACGATTATGCAAAAGATTACTGTATTACAGAAGAAGTAATGGGTGATAGAAATATTTTATTATTACATCCAGGTCCAGTAAATAGAAATGTAGATATTTCAGATGAAATGTTAAAAGACCCAAGAAATAAAATTTTAGAACAAGTAACTAATGGTGTTGCAATAAGAATGGCTGTTCTAAAAAAACTAGTTAAATAATTATATTTGAATAAAAAATTTATAGAAAAACAATTAAATAAATATGGCTCTGAAAATGAGCCATTTTTTTTTATAATGTCTTATGACTTTTCAAAGTTTGAGATTATAAAATTATCATCACTACCATCTTCAATAAAGTTTGAAATAAATCAAAAAATTGTTTCAAAAACAAAAGAAAAAACGCAAATAAGAAAATTTCCTATTTCATTTTTTG
>NZ_JBGUES010000068.1:0-10849 GCF_041821165.1 Poseidonibacter sp.
ATAGCGGTACTGATTTTAGAGCAAAAATTGGTACAGATATTATTGCTAGTAATGATGGAATTGTAAGAATTGCTCAAAATAGATTTTATTCTGGAAATTCAATTGTAATTGACCATGGAAGAGGAATTTACTCTTGCTATTTTCACTTAAGTAAAATGAACTATAAAGCTGGTGATAAAATTAAAAGAGGCGATATCTTAGGTCTTAGTGGAGATACAGGTAGAATTACTGGACCTCATTTACATTATTCATTTAGAATAAATGCAATACAAGTTGACCCATTACAAGCAATTGAGATATTAAATAGTTTAGATAATAAATAGTATTATAAAACTAGTGATTTAAACTTTTCTTTCACAATATTTTTATATAATACAAATTAATTTAATAATAAGGAAAAGTTTGAAAAATATTATTTTACTAATTTCATTAGTTTTTATTTTTACTGCTTGTAGTTCAAAGAATCAAATAAATACAGAACAAAGTGTATCAAATACAATGGTGCAAGAATCAGGTCAAAAAAATGATGAATTTTCAGACGAGTTTTCAGATGAATTTGACAATGAATTTGACAATGAATTTAAAAATGAAGAAAATGAAATATTTGATCCATTAAGCGGATATAATAGAGTTATGACATCTTTTAATGATACTGTTTATATGAACGTATTAATTCCTGTATCAAAAGGTTATGCAAGTGTAATGCCTCAAGGTGTAAGAAAAGGAATTTCAAACTTTTTTAATAATCTAATGTTTCCTGTTAGATTTACAAATAATTTATTACAACTAAAGTTTAAAAACTCAAGTGAAGAGTTAGGAAGATTTGTAGTAAATACAGTTTTAGGATTAGGTTTTTTTGATCCAGCAAAAACAGAGCTTGGTTGGGAAGAACATGATGAAGACTTTGGACAAACTTTAGGTTTTTATGGTGTTGGTGAAGGTTTCCATGTTGTTTTACCATTATTAGGACCATCAAATTTAAGAGATATGTTAGGTCTTACAACAGATAGTTATGTAAGTGCTTTATCAGCAACTGGTTCAAGTGATATAAGATATAAAATTCCAGATAATTTAGCTCAAAGTATTGCTATTTCATCTAGTGATAATATAAATGAAATATCATTAACTCCTGGTCAATATGAAAATCTTAGAAAAGATGCCTTAGATTTATATCCATTCTTAAGAGATATTTATACACAATCTAGAAAAAAGAAAATTGAGGAATAATTATGAAATTAAAAAATTTATTAAAAATTATATTAATCGTATCTATTTTAACAACATCTGCTTTTGCAATTAAAAAAGATGAAATTAAAAGTGAAATGAATAATAAAATAGATCAAATTATCAGTATTTTAAAGAATGAAGAGTTTGATAAAGAGAAAAAAAATAAAAAGATTATTGAAATCATTGATGTTGTTTTTAACTATAAATTAATGGCTAGAATTTCATTAGGTAAAACTTGGAATACTCTTTCTTCTGAAAAACAAGATGAATTTGCAACTTTATTTGAGCAAAAATTAAAAACTTCATATATTGAAAAGTTAAATCTTTACACAGACCAAAAAGTTAAAATAATTGATTTAGTACCATATTTAAAATCAAGACTTCAATTAACAACAGAAGTTATTGGAAGTAAAGAAGTATATGAAATCAAATACAATTTTTATGAAGATAAAAAGACAAATGAATGGTTAATTTATGATATTGATTTAGTTGGTGTTAGTATTATTCAAACATATAGACAACAATTTTCAGGTCTTTTAAAAGAAAAAACTTTTGATGAAATGTTAGTTGTTTTAAAAGATACAACTAATCAAAATGATTAAAAAACTATATGATAATGTACTTTTAAAATATTCTACTGCTGTATTACTTACTTTATTAGTTTGTATATCAGCACTAGGATATTATTCTACAAAACTTGAAATTGATGCATCTGCTGAAACCCTACTTTTAGATGATGATAAAGATTTAAAATTTACTCGAGAAATAAAACAAAGATACTCTAATCCAAATTTTCTAGTTGTTACTTATTCTCATAAAAAAGATCTTCTTTCAAAAGAGAGTTTAGACACTTTAAGAGAATTAATCAATGACTTATCAAAACTTGAAAATATAGATAATACAATGTCTATTTTAAGTGTTCCTTTACTTCAATCTCCAATTAGACCTATTCAGGATTTATTAAATGGAGTGCATACACTTGAATCTGCACAAATTGATAAAAACCTTGCAAGAAATGAGTTTTTGAATTCTGAACTTTACTCAAATAACTTAGTTAGTAAAGATTTTAAAACAACAGCTATTATTTTGAATTTAAAAGAGAATAAAAAATATTATTCATTACTTGAAAAAAGAAATTCATTATTAGAGAAAAAACGAAATAATAGTATAACAACTAAAGAGAAAGTATTATTAGATAATGCAATTTTAGAGTTTAAAGAGTATAGAGATATTTTAAGAGAAAAAGAGACTCAAGATATTCAAAATGTTAGAAATGTACTAAAACAATATGAATCAAAAGCTTCAATCTTTTTAGGTGGGGTTGATATGATTGCTAGTGATATTGTAGGTTATGTAAAAAATGATTTATATATCTATGGTTCAACATTAGTATTTATACTTATTTTTATTTTATGGTATATTTTTAGAAATTTAAGATGGATAGTATTACCAATATCAATTTGTTTATTATCAGTTATCTCAACAGCTGGTGTTTTAGGTCTATTTAAATGGGAAGTAACTGTAATTTCATCAAACTTTATAGCCTTACAATTAATTATTACAATTTCAATTGTATTACACTTAATTGTAAGATACAGAGAATTAAATACAAAATATAAAAATGCAAGTCAATATAAATTGGTAATTAATACAATATTATCAAAAATAAATCCTTCATTTTTCGCAATTATTACAACAATTACAGGTTTTGCATCATTAGTTTTATCAAGTATTCAACCTGTTAAAAATCTTGGACTTATGATGAGTACAGGAATTGCTATATCTTTAATTATTTCATTTATTCTTTTTCCTATTATTTTAATCAAACTTAAGAAAAAAGAAGAATATAAAAAAGATAAAAACTCAAATTTTTCACTAATAACAAATGCAAGTAATTTAGTACAAAATCGTGGAAATGCTATTTTAATAGCTAGTGTATTAGTAGTAATATTTTCACTTACAGGGGCTTCTAAACTTATTGTAGAGAATAGTTTTATTAATTATTTTAAACAAGATACTGATATTTACAAGGGTATGAAAGTAATTGATGAAAACTTAGGAGGAACAACTCCTCTTGATATTATTATTCAATTTAAAAAAGAAGATGTTGTAGAAAAAAAAGTTATTAAAGATGAATTTGATGATTTTGAAAATGAATTTGCGCAAACTGCTGATGATAAACAATATTGGTTTTCACAAGATAAGATGCTTACTATTACAGCAGTACATGATTATCTTGACTCATTAGAAGAAGTAGGAAAAGTTCAATCTTTAGCCTCACTTTTAAAAGTAGGAAAAGTTCTAAATGAAGATAAAGAGATGGATGGAATCACTCTTGCTCTTTTATACAATGAACTACCAAATGATTATAAAAATTTAATTTTATCTCCATATGTAAATATTGAAAAAAATGAAGCAAGAATCACACTTAGAATAATAGATTCAAATGAAAATTTAAGAAGAAATGAATTACTTAATAAAATAAAAAAAGATGTTCGTGAAATTATCAAAAATGAAGAAACAACATTTAGACTATCAAACCTAATGGTTTTATATAATAATATGCTTCAATCACTATTTGATTCACAAATATCAACATTAGGTTTTGTAGTTATTATTCTTTTTATAATGTTCTTAATTTTATTTAGAAGTTTAAAAGTTGCATCAATTGCATTAATAGCAAATATTATTCCAATTTCTGCTGTTTTTGGAATAATGGGTTGGTTAAATATTCCTCTTGATATTATGACTATTACAATAGCAGCTATTTCTATTGGAATAGGAGTTGATGATACAATTCACTATATTCATCGATATAAAGAAGAGTTTAAATTAGACCATAATTATACTAATGCAATGAAAAGATCACATGAGAGTATTGGATATGCGATGTATTACACATCTTTAGTAGTTATTTTAGGTTTTTGTATTTTAGTTCTATCAAATCTAATTCCAACTATTTATTTTGGTTTATTAACAGTTATTGTAATGGCTACAATATTAGCATCAGCATTGCTTTTATTACCAAGATTATTGATTATATTAAAACCTTTTAATTAATCAGTATTCTATTTACAAACTGTTAACTCTTTATTTAAAATGGGTTAATGCAAGTACATTATAATATTTTTATCAGTTAAGTTACACGAGCTTAACGATATTAAAACTTTTTCAACTTGTTTTCTCCTACTAATACAAGTCAAATAGAACACTTTCTCCTTGTGTTCTATTTATTTTTTAAAATCAATCTTCTTTTTAAACTTTTTAAGTATAATTCCAAAAAAAACTTTAGGACTAAATTTTAATGAAAAAATATATCTTATTTGATAATGATGGAGTTCTTGTAGAAACTGAAAAATGGTATTTCCAAGCTAATGTAAGAGCACTAAAAGAATTAGGTATTACACTTGAATTATCAAGATACTTAGGTATTATGGCAAGAGGTGGTACAGCTTGGGAACTTGCACAAGAGCAAGGTATAACAAAAGAAATAATAGATAAAAAAAGATTTCAAAGAGATGAATACTATCAAGAATATTTAAAAACAAAAGATCTAGAAATTCCAAATGTAATAAGTGTATTAAATGAATTATCAAAAAAATATCAAATGGGAATAATTACAACATCAAGAAGAGTTGATTTTGAGTTAATTCATAGAAATAGAGGAATTACTGAATATATGGATTTTGTATTATGTGTTGAAGATTATAAAAGAGCAAAACCATACCCTGATCCATATCTTGCAGGTTTAAAAAAGTTTAATGCATTAAAAGAAGAAACAATCATCGTAGAAGATTCACAAAGAGGATTAAGCTCAGCTGTAAATGCAGGAATAGAATGTGCAATAGTAAAAAATGAATTTACAGCTTCACATGATTTTTCAAAAGCAACATACTTAATAGATTCATTAGAAGACTTATATAAATTACTATAAGATACTTTAACTAGATTAATTATATAATTGCACCTTAAAATATAAGGAAAATTAATGTCACATATAAAAGAAGATTTAAAAGATTTAGTACAAAATACTATGATTCCAGAAATAGAAGATTATCTTGATGATTTACATAAAATCTTAGAAAAAAAAGAAGAAACAGAAGATGATATGTTAGCAATTAAAGAGATGGAATCACTTTTAGTTGATCTTCAAAATGTTCTTGCAGTAATTGAAGAAGATAAAACAGAAGATAGTGAATACCAAAGAATTTATGATTATATTGTTGGAAGTTTAGAAAAGAAACATGATTAAAACTTCTTTTTAAGTGTAGATTTTAAAATAAATCTACACTTGAAACTTGCTCTTCATTAAATCTAATAACCTTATCTCTTCCACTATTTTTAGCCTCATATAAAGCAATATCAGCATTTTTCATAGCAGTATCTAATGACTTAGAGTCTTCAGGGAACATTGATAAACCAATACTAATTGTTTTTCTTAATTTATTTCCAGCATAAACATCAATTTCATTTTCTCTTACTTTTTTACCAATTTTATTTGCAACTTCCATAGCATCAAATTCATTTTTAACACCAACAAGAAGTACTATAAACTCTTCTCCACCATATCTAATAACTAAATCTGATTCTCTTACTGTTTCCATTAATATTCTTGATAATTCTTTTAATACTTTATCTCCAATATCATGACCATACTCATCATTTACTGCTTTAAAATGATCCATATCTAACATTAAAACACCAATATTAAGATTTTCTCTTAATGCTTGTGGAACTAATTTTTTACTATGTTCTTCTAAGAATTTTCTATTATAAAGACCTGTTAATCCATCTTTAAATGCTGATTCTTTAAGTGCATTCATTAAAAGTTTAACTTCAATAGAAGGTGCTGATTCATTTATATAACTTTTAATAAATGAAATATTATCTTTTAATTTTTCTAATTCATCTTTTGAATCACATACAAAATTTATAATTAAATATGCATTTTTACTAATATCTACATTTATACAATGATAGAATTTATTCTCTTTTTTAAAATGAGAACAACTAGAATGATAATCTATTGATGTTACATCATTTTTTGTTCTAGCTGCTCTACATAAGTGTGGAGTATCAATAATTCCAGCTCTACAATGAAAAGAATCCCCTACTTTTAAAACTTCTGTCATTTTTTGTTTTAACATATCAATTTCTAAGAATGTAAAATGTTTAATTTTAAATTGATTTGTAAAAACTTGAGATAATCTATTATATATCTCTTCTTTTGTACTATCTAATTCAATCTCTTTTTTAAATTGGTATAAATTTGAAAGATTTGCAATAATATCTTTTGATTCTTCTAAAGGATTTGAACTATAGCCTGATTGTCTATGCCCAACAAAGCCTTTTAGTTTTTTTTCAATATCTTCTGAAGTATCTCTAAAAATTGACATTAAAGTATTATACTCATCAGCCAAAGAAACCATGTCTTTTGTTAAGCCAGGAGTGTATGAGATGTTTTTAAATTTACCAGAAACAGCATCACTAATACTTTTTCCTAAATTTTCAAAAAGAATAATATATGGTTTTAAAATTCTTCTACCTAAATAAACAATAAGAATAATTCCAAAAACTATAGCAATTGCAATTAAATAAATAGATTCTAATCCAATCTCTTTTAGTTCACTAACATCAAGTACCAATGAAACTGCACCTAAAGTATCTCCATATGAAACATCATGACATTGTAAACAATCCATTCCAACACCAGCGGTTGCAATATATGGTATTGTTATACGAATTGATGTATTTACTAAAGATTCATCAATTTTATATTTCATCTCTCCACTTAATAAAACAGATCTATCCATATCATCACGTGGTGATTCATTTTTAGTTCCATTTCCAAACTGCTTTGCAACTAATTCACCTCTTACTAACCAAAGCTTTTCAACATTATTCATATTTGAAACTAGATTTAAATAAGTATCAATTTGATCCATATTATTATTAATCATATGTGTCGTAAGGCCATTTTTAACTGCTTGTGAAATAGATTCTGCATTATGAATAACTGATTTTATACCAGTATTTCTTAAATTGTATAAACTTAATGAAGTGATTATAACTGCTAATAAAATAGCAATTGCAAGAAATTGGAAGATTATTTTTTGTCTCAAACATATACCTTTTTAATAATAAAATATTTTACTACATACATTCTTAAAACAATGACCTATTATTAGTATATTATCTTTATTTTCTTACTTATTTATATATATTAATACGCTATAATCACGTCAAAGGATAATAATGAAAAAAACATTCAAATTAAAAGTTGAAAACAAAAATTCTGATAGACTTCTTGAAGCAATCAAACATGAAATAAGAAAGTATATAAAAAGAGAAAAAAGAAAAACACTTCCAGAAGATGTAGATTTTTGGAAATTTAATTGTAAATTTGCTAAAAATGATGAAGAAGCAAAAGAGATTGATTTCTTAGATATTACAAACTGTATTAACGAAGCAGCAAGTGAAGGTTGTGAAAGTTTTTATATGGAAATATTAACTTCAGAAGGTATCAAACCTAAAAAAGAAGTAAGTGAAGATAAAGAAGAAACATCAGAAGAAGAATAAGATTTATTCTTCTTTTTGATATTTTAAATTAAGATCTATGTCTAGGAGTGTTTCTAGAACTTGGTCTAGCAGTAGTAGATGAATTATCTCTTGTTCTTCTTTGTCTAGGTTCTTTTGTTCTTGGTTTACTTTCAGTACTTTTCTTTTCATTTGATCTATTTCTAGAGTTTGAGTTAGAATTTCCTCTTGGATTTGAACCTCTCTTTTTTTGAATTGGTTCTGCTTTTATTGTAGGGTCTACTCTAAAACCTTCTACATCAATTTTTTCAATATCTTTTTTAATTAATTTTTCAATTGATTTTAATAATTCTTCTTCATCAACACAAACTAAAGAAACAGCAACACCTTCATTTCCGGCTCTTCCTGTTCTTCCAATTCTATGTACATAATCTTCTGGAACATTTGGTAATTCAAAGTTTACAACATGTGGTAGTTGGTCAATATCAATACCTCTTGCTGCAATATCAGTTGCTACTAAAACTCTAACATCTCCACTTTTAAAGTTTGCTAAGGCTTTTGTTCTTGCACCTTGACTTTTATTTCCATGAATGGCAGCAGATGAAATTCCAAATTTATCAAGTTGCTCACTTAATTTATTTGCGCCATGTTTTGTTCTTGTAAAAACTAAAACTTGCTTCCAATTACCATCATTAATTAGTTTTATTAAAAGATCTCTTTTTTCATTTTTATTAACGTGATGAATTACTTGTTTTACAATTTCAGAAGATGTATTTCTTCTTGCAACTTCAATTAAAGTTGGATTATCTAATAATCCATCAGCAAGTTTTTTTATTTCACTTGAAAATGTTGCTGAGAAAAGAAGATTTTGTCTATGTGATGGAAGTAGTTTTAAAACTTTTTTAATATCATGGATAAATCCCATATCAAGCATTCTATCAGCTTCATCAAGTACAAAAAATTCTACTCTTGATAAATCTAAACAATCTTGCGAAATTAAATCTAATAATCTTCCTGGAGTTGCTATTAAAATATCAACACCTTTTCTAATTGCTGCTTTTTGAGGATTTATACCAACACCACCAAAAATTACTGCTGATTTATATGGTAAATACTTTCCATAAGTTTCAACACTTTGAGCAACTTGTGCTGCTAATTCTCTTGTAGGCGTTAAAATAAGCGCTCTTACTTGATGTTTTTTACTAACAACTTTTTTTTCTGTTAATCTTTGTAATAATGGAAGTGTAAAACCTGCTGTTTTACCAGTTCCTGTTTGTGCACCAGCTAAAACATCTTTTTTGCTTAATACAATTGGAATTGCTTGTTTTTGAATTGGTGTAGGCGTTGTGTAGCCCTGCTCTTGAATAGCTCTTAAAATTGGCTCACATAAGCCTAAGTTTGAAAATGACATAAAATACCTTTGTTATAACCTACTAAAAAGTAAAGAACTAATTTGCGATCTAGGTTTATAAATGATTGTAGTGTAGTTAAGGTTACCAGGAAAGGATTACTAAAACGAAGTCATGCGTAGACCGTTGTACGCTGAAATTGCGAAATTATACCATAATTTTTTAATTAAAAGCATAAATTGTGGTATTTCATTTTTTTATTGAAGATATTATTGCTAAGTATGCTTGTTCTTGATATTTTTTCAAAGAAGTTGGCAAGTTAATATCATTTTTTCTTTCATATGAAGATATAGCTTGTCCTGAAATTAATTCAACTTCACAATATGGATTTAACTGTATTATTGCTTCCATTTTAAAAGTAACAGCTCCACCTGAAAATGTACCTTTTTTTGCTCTTTTTTTAATAATGATTTTTTCAATTTTATTTTCTTTTATAAAGTCTAATATCTTTTTATTATAATCAATTATATCTTCTGCTTTTTCATCATCTTCTAGAACAATCTTTTTTATTTTTAAATCAATATAATCTACAATATCATCATTTGTATTATCTTTATTGCAAACAGTTAATATTGTATTATTTGCTTTTAGTTCTATTCCACATATTTTCATTTTTACTCACTTTTAATAAATATGAAGAAGTATACTTTATTTTTTTTATAATCTTTAAAAATATGTCATTTTGCAATACTGTGTTAAGTTATATTTAATTGTTTTAGATATACTTATAGAATAAATAATTTTTTATTTTTATCCTAATTAATAGAAAGCAGCAAATGAAAACTATTATCGCATTAGAAAATTTAATTCAAGAAAATGAAGAACGTGTTAAGCTTCAAAGACGACAGTTAGCTGAACATGAATCAGGTGTAAATAAAATATCAAGAATGGTAAAAGCAGCCACTGAAACTCATCTTGAAGAAGAGTTAGAACTAATTGCTAAATATAAACTAATGCTTGAAGAACTATTAGCACAAGATCAAGCAGAACTTGAAGAAAAACAAAGAGTTGAAGAAGCAATTAAAAGAAAAGCTTACTTTGATAATCAACCAAATAGAATAAATAATAACTCTAGTAAAACTACAAATCAAAAACTACAAGTTATGATGATAATTGATGAACTACCACCTGAAGTTCAATTTGAAGATAAAGAACTATTTGAAATTGCAGAAAAAACAATTGAGCTAAGTATTGGTGAACACGTTGAATTACAAGAAGAACTTGAAAATATCAAAAAAGAATTTGAAGCATTAATTGTAAATAATAAAGAAGAAAAAATTCATGATATTGGAATGTTAAATTTAAGAATTCCTATTTTAGTACTTCATTTTTCAACATTATTATCAAATATAAATGAAGTAATAGAAGCACATAATAAAGAAGAAGATGCACAAATAATTAAGTTTAAAGGTTTTCCTAAATATGAAGATTGGTGGATTGAAGAGTTATGGACAAGCCATCAAGCATATTTTGCTTTATTTAAATGGAAATCAATCATAAGTAATTTATGTATTACAAAAGAGCAAAAAAATGCTTGGTCGGTTATATTTGATGAATGGTTATTTGTAAAAAAACTTTTAAGTGATAAAGGTGACTTAGCATTTGATTATCATTATGCTTTTGACGCATTACTTACAAAACATGCTCAATTAGAAGAAGAACTTGTTGAAAAAAAC
>NZ_JBGUES010000069.1:0-10845 GCF_041821165.1 Poseidonibacter sp.
TGTGATAAATTCTGTTTTAAATTTTTCAAAAGAACCAAATGTTTTAATAATTAGATTTTCTAATGAATCAGAAATTTTTGTTTCTTTAGGAGAAATACAATTCCAAAAAAAGTCATGATTATATACTTGTGCAGAATTATTAAATATAGCACCATCAGATTTTTTAACAATGTCAATTAGTGATAAATTTTCGAATTCACTTGCAATAATAAGTTCATTTAACTTATTTACATAAGCTTGATGATGTTTATCATGATGGTATATTAAAGTCTCTTTAGACATAAAAGGCACTAAAGCATCATACTCAAACGGCAATTCCATTAATTCATGTTTCATAATATATCCTTTTTATTTGTTATAATTAGTTTACATCAATTAATTTAAAAATACAACATATTTACAAATTATTTAATTATTTGGATTTATTAGAAAAAGGTTTATTATTATGGAAATATTATATAAGATATTTGAATTTGGAATATTGATATTTTTTATTTATATATTAGTGAAATTTTTAAAATGTAAGTTTGGAAATTGTGATATAAAATAGAATATTTACCCCTAAAAGGGGAAATATAAATTTAAGCGTTGATTGATTTAAATAAATCTTCTAACCATTTATTTGCATCTTCAATATTATCAAATCTTTTAGATTTTGCTACTTGGTCTTGACCTTCATAAAATCTTACTCTAATACCATCTTCAACATGGTCAATCTTTGTTCTAGTAATTTTTGCCATATTTAAATAAACTCTCTCATTTAATTTAATAAACATCTGTACTCCTTAGTTTTGAGTATTATATCATAAAATATTAGCTATAATTTCAAAAAAATTAGGAGAATATTTTGAATAAAGTAAAAGAATTAGAAGATTTAATACAAAATGATATTATGTTAGAAATAAAAGAAAATATAAAAGAGTTAGAAGAATTAATTGAAAAAAAGAAAAATATAAAAGCTGTTACAGCTGAACTTAAAAATATGAAAGAAGTAGAAGAAGATTTTTCAGGGCTTTTAAAAGAGATTAAATCAAACCAAATGACAGAAGAAAAAGCTATTGAAGTTTTAGAACAACTTGAAGATATGAGAATTGATGAGGATGAAATATAATCTTAAAATAATTATTTTAAAATACCAAATTCTATTATAAATATTGTACAATAACATATAAAATCATTTTATAGGAGTATGTTATGAGCAAAAGAACTATAGGAATGTGGATCTACCAAAATGGTGGTGGAAAAGAAATAGAAGAGAAAATAAAAAAACAATTACAAGAAAGAGAAATCACATCAATTACAGGAGTTAATTTAAACAAAGCTATTGTTAGTAATGATTCAATATTGTGTGATTCTCACGGTAATTGTACTTATAATCTAAAAGATAGTATTGATTTGTTTTTTTCCTACAATGCAGGTGAACAAACACCTTATCAGACATACTTGTACCAAACTTTAAATAAATTGATGCCTACTATTAATAATTATGAATCTTTTAAACTTACAGAAGATAAATTTCAAACATCATTTTTACTCAAACATAATGGCATTGCTACTGCTGATTATGAATTTTTTCATAAAGACAATCATTTACATTTAGATAATATTATGAATAAATGGTCAAGTGCCGTATTTAAACCTCTTGATGGTTGGGGAGGAAAAGGCCTTACTAAAATTGAACAAGAAAGTGATATTTCTTTATTAAAATTAAGCCTTGAACAACTTAATTTATCACAAGTTTATATTGAGAAATTTATTAACTATGATAATACTGATTATAGAGTGGATATTGTAGATGGTAATTATATAGCTTGTTATGGAAGAAAAGCTCGTGATGGTGATTGGAAGACAAATATCACAAGTGGTGGTTCAATTTTTATAAGAGAACCTGAAGATGAAGTAGTACAACTAGCACTAAAAGCTGCAAAAGTAACAGGTCTTGAAATTGCTGGTGTTGATATACTTTATGATAGAGAAAAAGAAGAATATATAGTTCTTGAAGTAAATGGCATACCTGCTTTTGCAACACAAGAACAAGAAGCTCTAGGTTTAGATTTTAATGATAAAAAAATAAAACATATTGTTGAGTTAATAGATAAAAGAACCTCTTTAAAATAAATATATCAATAATAATCTGTATCTTTTAGATGATTTATATTGAAATTCCTAGAACAATTCGCTCTCTTAAAGATAATTTGAGAACTCTTAAGATATTATCTAAACAATTATTATATAAAAAGAATAGGATACATTTATGATTGAGAAAAAAGGTTCAATACTTTCAGTAAGAGAAGACATCAAAGTTTTTGATTGTACGATTAGAGATGGTGGATTAGTAAATAACTTCCACTTTACAGATGAATTTGTAAAAGCACATTACGAAACATGTGTAGCTGCTGGTGTTGACTATATGGAAATTGGAAAAAACAATTCACCTTCAATTATGAGTGAAGAAGAGTTTGGAAAGTGGAATTTTTGTAAAGAAGAAGATATAAGAAAAATTGTTGGAAATAACGATACAAATATGAAAATTGCTGTTATGTCTGATATTGGTAGAACAGTAAATGAAGAATTACTTCCAAAAGAAGACAGTGTTGTTGATATGATTAGAATAGCAACATATATTCATCAAATTCCTGCTGCTATTGAACTTGTTGAAGAAGCACATGCAAAAGGTTATGAAACAACTATCAATATTATGGCTATTTCAAAATCATTTGATCAAGAATTAGATGAAGTATTAGATGCAGTTAGTAAATCAAGTGTTGATGTTATTTATATTGCAGATAGTTTTGGATCATTTTACCCTGAACAAATCAATAGACTTACAGAAAAATATTTAAAAGTAGCAGAAGCAAATGGTAAAAAAATTGGTATTCATGCGCATAATAATATGCAACTTGCATATGCAAATACAATTGAAGCTATGACTTATGGTACAAGTTTCTTAGATGTTACAATTTCAGGATTAGGAAGAGGTGCTGGAAACTGTCCTATGGAATTATTAATTGGATTCTTGAAAAATCCAAAATACAAATTAATGCCTGTATTAAAATTTATTGAAGAGCATATTGTTCCTTTAGAAAAAGAGCTAGATTGGGGATACAGTATTCCATATATGTTAACAGGACAATTAAACGAACATCCAAGACCTGCTATGAAAGCAAGAGATGAAAAAGATACAAACTATAGAGAATTTTATAGAAATCTACTTGCTGAATAGTATTTCATAATTATAAAACTTTTAAAAGCTAGTCTATAAATGGCTAGCTTTTTTTATTTAAAAATATCTATAAAAACTTGTAAATCAAAATAAGTTTAAGCTAGTATTTTTATTATTTTTATGTTAAACTAATCAAAATTAATATTTGAGGATTATTTATGGCTTACGAAGTTAAACAACCAATTTTAGGTTTTGAAAATGTGCAAAGAGTAATATTAGATAGACATGATGGAATTACATTTTGTTTAAGAAATTCAGATGAAAATGAATATATGAAACTTTTCTTAATTGCTGCAAATACAACTCTTGAAGAACTTGAGCTTTCAATTGGTATGCAAACTATTTTAAATTTAAGTAAAAATTCAAAGTACTCTATTTATTTTCCTGTAGTTAAAGCCAAAAATATATATGACTCAATGATAAATGTAGGTGCTCCATTTGTATTTAACGAAGATACAGGAGTAGTTGCTCAATGTGTTTTATCTGATGATCAACATACAATAACAGAATTATTTGGTGAAGTTGAGTAGTTTTATTTTATAAAGCATAATTAAAAGCCTCGTAAAATAACTTATTATACGAGGTTTTTATTCAAAGTTGATTTATCTTAATTTTATTATTTCGTTTCTCATCTTTGCTATATCTATTGTAAGTCTTTCTTTCATTGCAGGTGTAAAAGATTGATTTTCTTTAAAAACTTGGTTTATTATATTTTCAAATTCATTATTTGTTAATTCTTTTGTCTCTTCAATTAGCTTTAAAAAAAGTATTCTTATTTTTTCATATTCTTCTTCTTTCATTTTTTACCTTTGTATGATTAAATTAGGAATTTATTATGTCAAAAAGTATTATAGAAAGAAATAAAATAGCTAGTATGAAGATTTGTTTTTTAAGAATTTAATCTTATAATATCAAATGCATAAAAAATTAAAAAAATATATAGAATCATATGAGTTAATACAAAACTGTAAAACACAAACCTTAATACCAAATGCTGGTATGATTGTTCTAATAAATCAAGAAACAAACTGTGAAATAATTATCGAAAATATATCTTATAAAATAGAAAGTTTTCAAGCTGTACTTATAAATGCTTATGAAAATCCTGTATATATTCAATCAAATGAACTAATAAACCTAATAGCAATAAGATTTAAAGGAGCTGGTGCATCATTTTTCTACGAAGAGTATATGGATGAACTTATGCACAATCCTAAAGAACCTATTTTTATAGAAAAAGATATTAAAGAGATTGAATTAGATAACTATTTCCAAAATAGATTTAAAGCAAGTAATTTACCTTTTAATATTATGAAAATAATTGATTTATTAGATGAACAAGGAAGTTCTTATAATATTGATGAAGTTTTAGCAATAGCAAATGTACCAAGAAAAATATTGGATAAGTTGTTTAGATTAAAAACAGGTTTAAGCTTTAAAACTTATGCAATAGTAAAAGAACAATATATTAAAAACTAATTTGATTAAATAAAGGTCTTGCTTTTACATCATCTATCATACATCTTTGTGAAATAGTACTTAAAGTTTTAAAATATGAATCTTCTTTATTTGAACAAATACTAAGTAAATCATCGATTAAACATCCAAAAGCACGAACCTCTATTTTTTCATAATTCTTATTATCATAAAAACTACTTGCTCCAAAATCTCCTAAATAACAGTGATTATCTTCATTTATTAAAATATTATGTGCGTATAAATCCCCATGCATTATATTTTTCTCATGTAAGTGAATTGCTGCTGATTGTATATGTTTTGCAACTTCATAAATACTTTGGCTTGAAATTTTGTATTCAGGAGAGAATGTATCTCTTGTACAGGTATCAAAAGTTGGAGGAAAACCTAGATTTTCATAACTTTTTGGAATAAGCTCAAGTAAAAGTCCTAACTTTTCTTCTTGATCAATTTTAGCAATTACATTGATAAGGTTATTATGTTTACCTATTGACATATAAGTATTCATCTCATCAAGTGCATAACCATCACTTGTAATTGCTCCTTTGAAAAGTTTAAGAGCTACGTCTTTTTCTAGTGTTGGGCAAAAGGCTTTATATATCATTCCAGATGCACCCTCACCTAGTTGTTCTTTAATATCTAGCTTTTCTAGACAAGCTTTTTCTAAATCAACTTGAGGTTGAATAGAACAATCATTTCCTGAAAATGCCAACCATGAAAGCTTTGGAAGTTCAAAAATCCAAGAAGGAATCTCTTTTAAATTATTAGCAGATAATCGTAATAACTCTAAATTTTTACAGTTTTGCATAGTGTCAGGAAGAGCAGTTAATTTATTTCCTGCAAGTGGAAATTTTTGAAGTTTAGTCAAATCACCAATTGAATTAGGAAGTGTTTTGATTTTGTTATCAGTTAAAATAAGCCATGAAATACTAAGAGGTAAAATATCCTCTTCAATAAATTCTATTTTATTTCCCTTAAGCCCTAACATATAAAGATTTATACAGCCTTTAAAAGCATTTGGCAGTTCAGTAAAAAGGTTATATGAAAAAAAAGCTATTTTTAATTTTGTAAGTTTTTCTAAGTTTGGAATTGTTGTAAGTTTATTATTACTTAAATCTAATATCTCTAAACTATCTGCAAGATCAAATATTTTATTAGGAAATTCGCTTAGATTTTCACAGATTGTAAGTTTTTTAATACCTTTAAGTTCGTTATTATTAAGTTGTTTTAGTGTTTGCATTATTTTCTTTTTGCTTATGATATCAAAAGAAAGATTAGTAGTGTCTATGATGGGTTAATTAATAAATGAAGTGGGTTTTGCTATCATACGAAAAATAAGTCTAAAAGTAGGAATTTTAAGCATTATGCAAAATATAACTGAATTAATCGAACAAATAATCAATGAAGAAAGCATAATACATGCAACTTTAAGTGGTGTAAGAAAAAAAGCAGAGAAAACTTTTAATAAAGTAACAATAAAAAAAGTAATCATCCAAAATGAAGAAAAATATCAATTTGAATATTTTTATGACAAAAATGTAGAGCATAAAAACTTAAATAATGATGAGACTTTTGTTGAAATATACACATTAATTAAAACGTATTTTAAACAAGCACTTATTAATACTGTAAATCATGATTATCATATACTTGTAAATAAAAAAGACGAAATAAAGATAAATCAAAAAAAAGCTACAAGAAAGTTTGAAGAAGTATCTCATAATAGAAAGAAAAAATACATTCTAAACGAAGGGGAATTAACACCATTTTTAATAGAACTTGGAATCATGACTAAGCAAGGTAAAATTATAAATGCAAAATATGATAAGTTTAAACAAATCAATCGTTATTTAGAGTTAGTATCTGATTGTATTCCTTATTTAGATAAGAATAAAACTATTAGAATCATTGATTTTGGTTGTGGAAAAGCATATCTTACTTTTGCATTATATGATTATCTTGTATTAAAAATGGGTTATAACGTAGAAATTGTTGGTTTAGATTTAAAAGAAAATGTTATTAAATTCTGTTCTGATTTAGCTAAAAAATTAAACTTCGATGACTTAAGATTTGAGCAAGGAGATATCAAAGGTTTTAATCAATTTACTGATGTTGATATGGTTATTTCACTTCACGCTTGTAATACAGCAACAGATGAAGCTCTTACAAAAGCAGTTAATTGGGGTGCAAAAGTTATTTTAGCAGTGCCATGTTGTCAACATGAATTTTTAAAGAAAATAAAAAATGACAAAATGATTCCTATGATGAAATATGGAATTATCAAAGAAAAACTAGCTACTTTACTTACTGATAGTGTTAGAGCAAATGTCTTAGAAATCATGGGTTATCGTACACAAGTATTAGAGTTCATAGATATGGAACATACACCAAAAAATGTAATGATTAGAGCTTTTTTTGAAGATAATCAAAATATACAAAAAACAGTAAAACAATATAAAGAGTTTAAAAACGAATGGCAGATTTCTCCATATATAGAAGAAGCTTTTGGAAAAAGTCTAACGGACAAACTTTCTTAGGAAAAAATATAGTTTAGACAAAAGTATGTTGTTATATCAGATTATTTTACAATATCTCATGATATAACAACACTTTACTATTTATAAATATTTTGAGTGATTATTACACTATTATCATTATCACTAAGTGTAAGTTCATTATCAAGTATACTACACTGCATATTCATAGAACGATTATACAGTGACTCAATATCACCCTCAATATTCAGATGTATTATTTGAAGATTTTTAAAACGAGAAAGAGAACCTTCTATTTGTTTAAACCAAGCACTTGCAAGAGTTTCTTTAAATGTATATATTTTTACTTTCTCTGATCGTCCACAAGCTTTTTTTATACGTTTTTCATCAGGTTGCCCCAAATCAATCCACATTTCAATATCGCCACCTATTGATTTTTGCCATAAATCAGGCTCATCATCAGTAGATATCCCTTTACAAAACATCAGTGTATCATTTGCATTTAAAACAAAAGCAATCAATCTAATCATCAATCGTAAATCATTTTCTGATGGATGTTGTGCTAGTGTTAAATTATGTTCCTCATAATAGTGTTCGTCCATATTTGATATATTTAGTAAAGCCTTGTGAATAGTTGCATTTGCAGCCATTGATATCCTTTTTTATCTAGTTTTAGTATTATATCCTCTAAATTTAAAAATAGACATTGCTAAAACTTTCTAAGAGCTTTCCAAGTACCTACATTGTGAACATTTTCAAATCCATTTGCCTTTAAGGTACGTTTTGCCATTGCACTTCTACTTCCACTTGCACAACAAAGAATTATAGGTTTAGTATTATCTAACTCATTTATTCTATTTTCAAGTAAACCTAATGGAATATTTATACTTCCATCTTTTTTAGCTAAAACAAACTCGCCTTGAGTTCTAACATCAATAATTTTTGCACCTTGTTCAAGTAGTGAAGGAACAAGTTTTAATACCTTATATTGAGCATATTTCTTATACGCAAGAAAAGCTATTAGTGCAATAAATACATAAATCATATTATCATTCATAAACTATTCCTTTATTATAATTCATCTTTATGAACTATAGAGTTGTACTCTTTTGAGTAAACAAGATTACCTGTATTTAATTCACTAAGATACTCTTCAAACCATTGAGAAAAACTTTGAGATACTATTTCTCTTTCACTTGACTCATACCACAATGTAATAATCTGCCCTTTTGTTCCAGTAGGACTTGGGCTTAAATCTAGACAATAGTGATCTCCACAACCATCACTTGTAATTGGTATCCATTTTTTATTCCACCAGTCATTTTTAACACCATCATCTGGATTTGAAACTTTACCTTGAAGTTCTTTATCTAATAAGTTTTTCCAAATATTAAACTCTTCAATAATACGCTTTGTAGATAAAAACTCTTGAGAATCAAAAAGCCAAGCAGATTCGCCTTTTTGACCATTATGTATTTTTAATACACTTATAAAATCTTCTGGTAAATCAACACCAATAGTTTTTATAAGTTCTTCTATTTCATCATCACTTGCAGGTGGATTTAAATCTAGTAAACCATCACTATAATTAAGGCTAAGCCATTGCTTAAACTTGTCAAACTCTTTATTCATTTAAATCCTTTAAATATTCGTCGTATTCTAATGAAATTTGACTTATATCCCTTACTATGATTAAAGCATATTCAGAATTTTTTGCAAAATTATAAGAAATTTAGCTAAGATTGAAATAAAAGATTATTAATGCTATTACTTATTTATTTTATGTTAGCCGTTGGAGTTTCATTTTTATGTTCAATTCTTGAAGCAGTTTTATTATCACAAAACCAATCATATATCGAGTCACTTAAAACTACAAAACCTAAGTTAGCAAAAAGACTGGAAAATCAGAAAAAAAATATAGAACTTTCAATAGGTTCAATACTTACTTTAAATACCTTTGCTCATACTTTAGGAGCAGCAGGTGTTGGTGCTGAAGCTGTGAAAATATTTGGTGATGAGTATATGTTTTATATCTCTGCAATACTTACTATTCTTATTCTTGTATTTTCAGAAATTATTCCTAAAACTATTGGTGCTATGTATTGGAAAGAGCTTGCAGGTATTAGTTCAAGATTAATACAACTTTTAACTTTTATAACATATCCATTGCTTTATATTATGAATTTTATCACTTCTTTTATATCTAAAAATAAACCAATCGAAACTATCACAAAAGAAGAGCTAAAAGCTACTATTAATATGAGTGAAGAAGCAGGAATTATTAAACAAAAAGATTTTCGTATTATGGAAAATATATTAAAATATTCAAAAGTAAAAGTAAAAGAGATATACACACCTAGAAAAGTGCTTTTTTCACTAAATCAAGATGACTTAATAAATAGCTTAGAAAATAAAGTAACAGTAAACATACAGATGGATAAACTAAAAGAGTACTCTCGAATACCAATTTTTAATGAAAATATTGATGATATTGTAGGTGTTATATTTTCAAAAGAGTTTTTTCATGAATTTATAGAAAATACTCTTGAAAATAAAAATGATATTATACGTCCTGTATTTAAGATCAATGAAAATGTTCCTATTTCGAAGCTACTTGATCTATTTTTATCTAAAAAAGAGCATATGTTTATAGTAGTTGATCACTACGATCAAACAAAAGGTATTGTAACTTTAGAAGATGTTCTTGAAGAGCTTTTAGGTACTGAAATTGTTGATGAATTTGATACAATCATAAATAAAAGAGCAGAAGCAAAATCTAAATAAAGCAAAATATGTTAAAATCAATTTTTGAAACTATATATATTTAAAGGGGACTTTTGTGTCTATATTTGCTTTACAGTCATTAGCAGGTGGATTTCTAGATGAGGATTTAGAAAATTTTAATAAAAACTTTGATGACTGGTGTATTCAATTTGAAGATTATGAAGATGCTATGGATATAGTACAAACTCTTGAAAATCAAGAAGCTATTGATATTGTAGAAATAACTCCATTAACTTATCCAAAATACTTTTTTCCATCTTTGCAAGGTACTATTTATACTACACGACAGATTGAAGATAAGATTATTTGTGTTGTAGAACCAGTTATGGGTGCAAGTTTTAGAATAGCAATATGTGACCTTAAAACAAAAAGAGTAAGACTAACAAATACTCGCTACAAAAGTATTCCAAATGTTGAAGGTGCTTTTTCTAGTTTTGGGGAGTAGGTATTTATTGGTAACTATTTTTTCTATGTAAAACTCTACCGATTATAATAACATCATCTAATACGTCAAATAATATTCTATAATTTCCTACTCTTAATCTATAAGCAGGTTCGAAATTTGTAAGTTTTTTAATATTTTTTAAATTGGGGAAATCTTTGAGTGATAGAAGTTGATTATGTATTTTTGTTTTAAATGGTTCAGAAATGTGCTTTAAATCTTTTATAGCACTTTTTCTAATTTCAATTTTCATTTTTTAGATATTCATCAAAAGATATACTTTCTTCATTTCTAGTTGCTTTTAATAGTTTTAAATCTTCAATATTTTCATTTGATATTATTTCTAGTCCATCATCTTTGAAATGCTCTAACATCCATAAAACTTTTTCAGTTAATGATTCATTTTGAATGTTTATTGTTAATGT
>NZ_JBGUES010000070.1:0-10740 GCF_041821165.1 Poseidonibacter sp.
TTTAAATGCAAATTCTTTTCTTTTAGGCCAATCTATTGGCGTTTTAGGATTAGATTTTGAATTCTCATCATATCCTTGCCAATGATTTTCTCTTTTTATATCAGTTTGCGTGTTTTTTGTATATTCATAGTTGAAAAACTGATTTATAACATCTTCTACAATTAGTGTTTCTCTAATTCTAATGTCTTTTTCACCTTGTGTTTTTTCAATAATAGAGTAGTCAATATTAATTTTTGGATGATTTGTTTTCATATGTAGTTTTAAATCTTTTATAAAAAGTTCTATTTCACCCTTTTTATAAATAGATTTAAAGATTGTTTTTCTGTAAATATAAAGAGGTATTAGTGATAATATTATCAAACTTGATAATATTATATAAGTTGTATCTAATACCATTGTAGAACTTTAGATTATCTCTGGATTAACTTGGTGAAGGTTTAAAGTTTTTCTTGCTTCATCATGTTTTCCTGATGCTAGTTTTTCTAATTCATTTACATGAATAACAGGTAAAATAATCTCTCTTCCTGAACATTTCTCTAATGCTTTTCTATTATAATCAAATAAATAGAAGTCATTTGTATTATCAACTAATAAAAAGTCTGCATTATTATCAAATGCATCTAAAATAATAGTAGTTGCTATTTGAAATGTAATATCAGGATTTACTGCAAAAGTATTTTTTGCTAAATCTAATTTTGTTGTATCTAAATTTAAAATATTTGCATTAAGTTTTGATAAAAGAGTTTGAGTTTTTTCAATATTTAAAGATGGATAATAAACAATATTAAAATCTTTAAAATCATGTTTTATTTCATTTGATTCTTCTAGTTCACCAAAGTCAATAATTAAAGTATTATTTACTCTAAAGTTTTGTTTGCTTACAGATGCTCTTAATTGTAATTTATCTTGGATATTAGTGATTTTTCTCTCAACTTCTTCATCAAGGTCTAAAATTCTATTTTTTAAACTTGTATGATATTGTGCACCAATTTCATACTCATTTATAATATTTAAAATACTTTTTTCATTTGATATATCTTTTTGAATTAAATCAAATGCTAATAAAAGTAATGCATCACCAATATAATCACTTTTATAGTTTAATGTATTTGATGCATAAAAATATGCTTTAAGTATTTTATACTTTTCTATGTCTTCTTGTGTTGTAAAATCTTTTAATAATTCTAATTTTTCTATAAAATCATTATCATCAATGATTAAATCATTATTTGCTCTTCTAATTGAAATTGGTTCAATTGTAATTTCTTTTGTGAAGTTTTTAACTAAATCATTTATACTAATTGATGCTTTTACATATACACCATTTACTACAAGATCAAAGTTTTCATCATTTTCATATCCAAGCTTAGCATCTTTATTAATAGTATTTAAAATATCTAATAAAGTTTTTTCATCATTTATTTTTAAAAAATGCTTTGTGTAATATGGTAAATAATCAGAGTTACAATCAAATTTGAATAAAGAAATTTCTAGTTTCATTTTTATAATATCACCTTTTATATAGTTGATTAATTTTAGTTAATTTATACTTAAAAAAAATGAAAAACAATATTGTAAATTGTATTTCATTTAAAATCGTGTTATTCAGTAAACCTTTTTACTTCTGCACCAATTTTAGTAAGTTTACCTTCTAAGTCCTCATATCCTCTATCTAAGTGATAAATTCTATGAATATTAGTTTCCCCTTGTGCAACTAATGCTGCTAATACTAATGCTGATGATGCTCTTAAATCAGTAGCCATAACATCAGAACCTTTTAAAGTATTCGCTTTTCCATTAATTGTTGCAGTATTTCCATTTACATGAATATCAGCACCTAATCTTAATAGTTCACTAACATGCATAAATCTATTTTCAAATAATCTTTCATCAATTGTACTAACACCATTAGCTTGAGTTGCTAGTGCCATAAATTGTGCTTGCATATCTGTTGGAAATCCTGGATATTCTGTTGTTACAATATTTACAGGTTTAATTTCATCTGTTGGTAATATCGTAACTGAATCTTCATCTTGAAGAACTTGAAAATTCATCTCTTCTAATTTTGAAATAATTGACTCTAAATGAAGTGGAATAACTTTTGAAATTTTTAGTTTTTCATTTGTAATAGCAGCTGCACACATATATGTACCTGCTTCAATTCTATCTGGAATTACATCAAAATCTTTTATTTCTAATAATTCTTTATTTGAACCTTGAATAATAAGTTTTGAAGAACCAATACCTTCTATTTTAACACCAGAGTTTGCAAGTACCTCACAAAGCTGAACAATTTCAGGCTCCTTTGCAGCATTAATAATAGTTGTTTCACCATTTGCTAAAGCAGCTGCCATAATTGTATTTTCAGTTCCACCAACAGTAACTTTATCAAATACAATTTTTGCACCCTTTAAACCATCAGGTGCAGAAGCTTCAATATATCCATGATTTATTACTATTTTTGCACCCATTGCTTCTAATGCTTTTAAGTGTAAATCAACAGGTCTTTGTCCAATTGCACAACCACCAGGAAGTGAAACCTCACAATAACCAAATCTTGCTAGAATTGGTCCAAGAACTAAAATCGAAGCTCTCATAGTTTTTACAATATCATACGTTGCTGTTGTTTTATTTATTGTAGATGGATTAATCGTAACTCGACCTTCATTCTTTTGAAATGTTCCACCTAATTTATCAATTAGTTTTAAAAATGTATTAATATCAACAACATCAGGTAAGTTACCAATACTAATTTCATTTTTCGCTAAGATTGTACAAGCAATCAAAGGCAAAGCTGCATTCTTAGCACCAGAAATTATTACTTCCCCTGAGATTTTATTCTTTCCAATAATCTTTAAATATTTCATATTATTCCTACAATTGTCTATCTTATTTATATATAAAAGCAATATAATATCTAAAATATGCTTTAAGCTAAAAAACTAATAATCTTTCTTTAATATGTTTAGCAATACAATCACGTTTTTAAAATAGGATATAGTATGGATAGACAAGTTGCACTAGGTGTAAAATATATGCTTTTTGCCTCCCTTATGTTTGCAGTAATGGGTGCAGTAGCAAAAGAATTGAGTGACTCTATGAGTTCTGTTGAAGTTGTTTTCTTCAGAAACGTTTTTGGAGTAATATTAATATTAATTTCTATATATAATAAACCATTAAATCAAATTGGTGGAAAAGTTGGACTTTTAATTTTTAGAGGAATGGCTGGATTTATTGCACTATTATTTTTCTTTTATAATATTGCACAGATTCCCTTAGGAGAAGCAATGACTTTTTCTAAAACCTCTACAATTTTTACAGCTATTTTTGCTTATATCTTTGTAAAAGAAAAATTAGGTGTAAAAGGATGGTTTGGTGTATTTGTTGGTTTTGTCGGAATTTTATTTATAACAAAATTTGATGGCTCATCATTAGATAAAACAGATTATTTAGGAATTTTATGTGGAGTAGGTGCAGGATTGGCATATACTTCAATTAGAGAATTAAGAAAATTTTATGATTCAAGAGCAATTGTTTTATCATTTATGACAATTGGTACTATTGGACCAATGATTCTTTTAATTATAGGTAACTTTTATGTTAACCCAGATTTAGATTTTTTATTTGCTAAATTTGTAATGCCTCAAGCTAATGATTGGTATTACATTGTTTTATTGGGTGTTTTTGCAACACTTGCCCAAATATATATGACAAAAGCATATTCAAATGCTAAAGCTGGAATTATTGGAACTATATCATATAGTAATATAGCATTTTCAATAATATTAGGGATTATTCTTGGTGATAGTTTCCCTGATATTTGGATATCTTTTGGTATACTTTTAATCGTTATTAGTGGACTTTTAGTTTCAAGTAAAAATAGTAATAAGGAAAAAAATGGAAATTAGTTTATCTACTGCTTCATGGATACTATTTGCAATTATTATGATTGCATGGTATGTTCATGATAAATATGTACAAAGAGATCATCAATTATTAGTTAATTATCCAATAATTGGAAGACTTAGATATGTTTTTGAAGAGGCACGTGAACCTTTTAGACAATATTTTGGTGATGAGAAATTTTATGAGTCAAAAGACAAATTAGACTGGGTTTATAAAGCTGCAAGTGATGCACCAAATTATGCATCATTTTCACCATCACAACCCTTGCCTAAACCAAAATTTATGATAAGACATGCAAATATTGTATTAAATGATAATGAAGTTGATGATAAGTTTGAAGTTATATTTGGAGCAAAAAGAAAAAATCCATATATTGCTAAAACTATTGTTTCAAGATCTGCAATGAGTGATGGTTCTATTTCACCAGAAGGTACAAGAGCTTTTGTTCGTGGTGCACAAATGGGAGCATTTCCTATTAATTCAGGTGAGGGTGGTTTAACATCTAACTTTTTTGTAACACATCAATCTTATAAACCTGAATATATGAAAATTGTTCATGGTACAGAGTTTAAGAAAAAAGTAAAAGATTTAGTTGACCTATTTTTTAATGGTGCAATGGCAGCTGATGTATATAGAAGTCTAGTATTTAAAAAAGACCCAGAAGCTGAAACTTATGTATTTGATTTAAAGTCACAATTATTTCATAGAGTAAATTGGGATGCCCCTTTAGAGGATTTCCCAAAAGAAGTTCCTGAAGATATGGCAGATATTATCTTACAATTAAGTTCAGGTTTATATGGTGCAAGAGATAAAAATGGTAATTTTGATCCAGATAGATATCAAAAAACTATGAGATTTTGTAAAATGACTGAGATTAAAATTGCTCAAGGTGCAAAACAAACAGGTGGGAAGTTAACAGCTCATAAAGTTACTCCTGCAATTGCTTATTATAGAAATGTTGAAGCAAATAAAGATGTTTTTTCTCCTAATAGATTTCCATATGCTAACTCTATTGAAGAGTTATTTGATTTTATAGGAAGGTTACAAGAATTATCAGAAAAACCAGTTGGTGTAAAAATTGTTATTTCAGATCTTGAAAATATTGAACCTTATGTAAAAGAGATAAAAAGAAGAATTGATGAAGGAAATGATAAGTATCCTGATTTTATTTCTATTGATGGTGGTTCAGGTGGAAGTGCAACAGCTCCAATTGAAATGATGGAAAGAGTTGGATTAAATATTAAAGATTCAATTTATCTAGCTGATAAAGTATTAAGAGACTATGGAGTTAGAGAAGAAGTAAAACTAATTGCTAGTGGTAAAATTTTAACACCTGATGATATTATTATTACTATGTCTTTAGGAGCAGATTTTGTTCAAATTGCAAGAGGATTTATGATGAGTGCTGGTTGTATTAGAGCAAGATATTGTTCAGGTACAACAGGTCATGATTGTCCAGTGGGATTAGCTACTCAAAATAAAAGTAAAAGAAAAAAATACTTTGTGTATAAGCAAGCAAAAAAAGTTACAAACTATCATAATAACTTACTAAAAAGTGTAAGAGGTATGCTTGCTATTATGGGACTTAAAAATATTAATCAATTAAATAAACATAGAATTTTATTTTTAGATAGAGATTCACGTGTTCATGATAATATGGATGAGGTATTTAAGAGAAGACTAGATATTGGAAAAGATTTAGGGGATGAACACCATGAATCTTGATAAGGTTATAGCAGGGTTTTTTATTATCCTTGCTATGACAGTTAACTTTGGATTTTTCTATGGTGATATGTATTCACTTGATTCACATAGTAAGTATGAACTATTTGCAGCAATTATTATAAATATAATTGCAACTGTACTTAAAATAGGGGATAAAACTCAAATGGGTTCTGTTCTTTTAGCAACATCACTTGTTGCAGATATTCAACTAATAGCAGCTGCTATTGTATGGACTGTTGCTACTTATGTATATGTTATGGATGCTGCTACTATATCTACAATAGTATCATTATCAGGTGGAGCATTATTAGCAAATATTGTCTCAGTTGCTTTATATATAGGGGATACTCTAAAATCAAAAAGATAAAATAGGATTTTATTTTGGAAAACAGTTCACTTTTTATCATTTTATCTAGAATGAGAGTACCTTTTTTAGTAATTATAAGTACATACACTATTGCAATTGCAGGTTTACTGATAATTGATGGTGTAGATGCAAATGGAAATACTTATCATATGAGTATTTTTGATGCTTTTTATTTTGTAACGTATACAGCAACAACAATTGGTTTTGGTGAGACTCCTTTTGAATTTACATATTCACAAAGAATATGGGTAACCTTATCAATTTATCTTACTGTAATTGGATGGTTTTATGCAATAGGGTCTTTAGTATCTTTATTGCAAGACCAGCTTTTTTTAAAAGAGATAGAAAAAGCAAAATTTAAAAGACAAGTGAAAAACTTAAAAGAAAAATTTATTATCATATTAGGATATAACCAAATCACTAGTGAGATAATAAAAAAATCATTAGACCAAGGTTTAAGAACAGTTGTAATAGAAACAGATAAAGCAAAAAAGAATGCTTTACTTTTAGAAAACTTCACTCCTTTTGTACCTATTTTACTTACAAGTAATTATTCACTTAAATCTTTAGAGTTATCAGGAATAAAAAAAACAAACTGTAAAGCAGTTGTTTCTTTATTTGAAGATGATTATTTAAATTTAAAGATTTCATTAATATCAAAATTACTTAATAAACATGTAATAATTGCATCAAAATCAACTACTTTAAATCATACAGAAAACCTAAAAGATTTAGATGTTGAAATAATAGTAAATCCTTTTTCTATCATTTCTTCTGAGATAAATATGGCTTTAAGTTCACCAAATATTTTAAGATTAGAAAAATGGCTTTATAAAATTGATACTTTAGATTCAAAGCTACCTTTATTTCCAAGTGGTAAATATATAATTTGCGGTTATGGAAGAATGGGAAAAAGTATTTATAAAAAACTAAGTAAAAACAATATTGATGTAAAACTTGTAGAAATTGATAAAAACGTAGCAAAACAATTGAATCAAGAAAATTTAGATATTACATTTGGTACAGCTGATGATAGACAAACATTATTAGATATTGGAATAGAAGATAGTGTTGCAATTGTAGCAGCAACTGATGATGATATAACAAATTTATCAATAGTTGCAACTGCAAAAAAACTAAATCCTAAAATTATGACAATAGTTAGAGAAAATGAAATGGAAGATTATTCTATTTTTCAAAATGCTAATATTGACCATCTTTTTATGCCCTCAAAGATTTTAATAAATAAAACAGCAAATGCTTTAATCAATCCAATATCAGATATATTTTTAAGAATGATTATAAAACAAGATAATATTTGGGCTTCAAAACTAGTAAGAAGATTAATAGAAAAAATTGATAATAACCCATTATTATTTGAAGTAGAAATTAATGAAAAAACTACACCTGAGATATATAACTATTTAGAAAAGAAAAACAGTCTTACTTTAGATATTTTATCAAGGTCTTTACATAATAAAGAACAGAGCAATAATGTGGTACCATTGCTCTTACAGAGAGAAAAAGAAAGTATACTTTTACCCCAATGGGAAGAGAGTATTAATATAGGCGATAAGTTATTATTAGCTTGTGATAAATATGCAATAAACGATATAGAATATATTAGTCAAAATATTTATGAATTTTATTACGCTTTAACAGGCGAAGAAAAAAGAACAATTTTTAAAAGGAAATAAATGAAAATTTTAACAGGACCATGTGTTTTAGAAGATAGAGACACAGTAATGAGAATTGCTGAAAAATTAATACCTTTAAGTGAAGATAAAAGAGTTGAATTTTATTTTAAAGCTTCATTTGATAAAGCAAATAGAACAAGTTTAGATTCATATAGAGGACCTGGATTAGAAGAGGGTTTAAAATTATTTCAAGAAATAAAAGAGCAGTTTGGATACAAACTAGTTTCTGATATTCATGAATCTTACCAAGCTAAACCAGCTGGAGAAGTATTAGATATATTACAAATCCCAGCATTTTTATGTAGACAAACTGATTTATTAGTTGAAGCTGCAAAAACTAATTGTAAAATTAATATTAAAAAAGGTCAATTCTTAGCAGCTGGTTCTATGAAACATCCAGTTGAAAAAGTATTAAAAACTAGAGGAATTGATGAGGTTAACTATAAAACTTCTAATGAAAATGGTGTTTGGCTTTGTGAAAGAGGTAATACTTTTGGATATGGAGCATTAGTAGTTGATATGAAAAATTTAATTGCAATGAGAGAATATGCACCAGTGATTTTTGATGCAACTCACTCAGCACAAGTTCCAAGTACAGGTGGAACAACTGGTGGAAATTCTGCTTTAGTTCCAAGTCTTGCAAAAGCTGCTGCTGCTGTTGGTGTTGATGGATTCTTCTTTGAAACACATACAGATCCAAGTGTTGCTTTAAGTGATGGACCAAATATGGTACAAGTTGATGAATTATACAATGTAATCAATGATTTATTTGCTATTCAAAACGCATTAAACTATAAATAAAATAAAAGGATTTTATATCCTTTTATTACACTTCTTTATTTTTATTACACTTCTTTATTCTTAATTAAAAAAACTAAATTCATTAATCTAAACAATATTTAGATATAATCGCAAAATATAAATAAATAATAATAAGTAATTTCTTTTAATTGCTTGTTTTTTGGAGATGTAAATGAATATTATTGAAGGTAATTTAAGATTAACTGGTAACGAAAAAGTTGCTATTATAAATGGTAGATTTAACCATATTATTACAGATAGATTAGTTGAGGGTGCACAAGATGCATTTAAAAGACATGGTGGAAATGAAGAGAATTTAGATTTAATTTTAGTACCAGGTGCTTTTGAAATTCCTTTTGCTTTAGAAAAAGCATTAGCAAGTGGTAAATATGACGCAATTTGTTGTGTTGGTGCAGTTATTAGAGGAGCAACTCCTCATTTTGATTACATTTCAGCAGAAGCAACAAAAGGTATTGCAACAGTTGCTTTAAAATATGGGAAACCTGTATCAAATGGTGTTTTAACTACTGATACTATTGAACAATCAATTGAAAGAGCTGGTTCTAAAGTTGGAAATAAAGGTGCAGAAGCAATGGTTACGATTATTGAAATGTTAGACCTTTATAAAGCAATGGAGAAATAATTTGGCAACAAGAACACAAGCAAGAGAATCAGTAATAGGTTTATTATACGCATACGATTTAGGTAATGAAGGTATAGTAAAATTTGTTGATGAAATCTTAGAAGATAAAAAAATTAGAAATAAACAAAAAGAGTTTGCATTAAAATTATTTAATGGTGTTATTGCAAACTTAGAAAGAATAGATGAAGAAATTATTACAAATTTAAAACAAGGAACTATATCTGATATAGGTTCTGTTGAAAAATCTATTTTAAAATTAGCTATATACGAAATCTTATTTGAAGACTTAGATAGAGCAATTATTATAAATGAAGCAATTGAATTATCAAAAAAATTAGCAAGTGATGGTGCACCTAAGTTTGTAAATGGATTACTTGATAAAATTGTTAAGTCTTAGTTTATGAGTAGTAATATGAAATTATGTGTATCTTTAGATTTACCAACAGCTAAAGAAAACTTAGCATTAGTAGAACAAATTAAAGATTTTGATGTATGGTTAAAAGTAGGTCTTAGATCTTATATAAGAGATGGAAAAGAGTTTTTAGAAGATTTAAAAGCTATAAATCCAAATTTTAAAATATTTTTAGATTTAAAACTTTATGATATTCCAAATACTATGGCAGATGCAGCAGAAGAAATATCAAAGTTTGGACTTGTTGATATGTTTAATGTTCATGCAAGTGCAGGAATTGAAGCTATGAATACAGTTATGCAAAGAATTAAAGATATTGCTAATAAACCTTTAGTTATTGCTGTTACTGCATTAACTTCTTTTGATAATGAAGCATTTAAAGCAGTATATAATGAAGATATTAAGACAAAAGCTACAAAACTTGCTATTGATACTTGTAATGCAACAGTTGATGGTGTTGTTTGTTCTGCTTATGAGAGTTTAGATATTAAAAACAATACAAATCCTAACTTTATTACTTTATGTCCAGGTATCAGACCTTTTGGTGAAGATGCAGGTGATCAAAAAAGAGTTGCAGATATTCCTTTTGCAATTGAGAATAAAGTTGATTTTATTGTAGTAGGACGACCTATTTATAAATCAGAAAACCCAAAAGAAGTAGTAGAAAAAATCCTAAAAAACATGGAAATTGCATAAATTTTCACTTTTTTTATAATATTTAAATAATTTAAGGGAATTTTAAGCACGGTGCTATTATAATTCCCGTCCTGAATTTGTGGTAACACAAACAAAGGACGAAAGGACAGCTGGGTGAGCTGGCTGAAACCACATCCCTGCTAAGGATGCGTACTGGCAACGGTACCGAGGGTTCGAATCCCTCGCTGTCCGCCATTTAGAAAATATAACCAAGGGTCATTAGCTCAGTTGGTTAGAGCACTCGGCTCATAACCGAGTGGTCGGAAGTTCGAATCTTCCATGACCCACCATTAATGTGATGCGGGAATAGCTCAGTTGGCTAGAGCCTCTGCCTTCCAAGCAGATTGTCGCGAGTTCGAGTCTCGTTTCCCGCTCCATTATCTTTGTAGAATTGGTGTCTACTTAGAATTTAATTTAACACCATGTGATGCGGGAATAGCTCAGTTGGCTAGAGCCTCTGCCTTCCAAGCAGATTGTCGCGAGTTCGAGTCTC
>NZ_JBGUES010000071.1:0-10611 GCF_041821165.1 Poseidonibacter sp.
GATATAAATAAATATTTAAATTCCTATGTAAAAAATTATACAAAATTAGCAGAAATATTTCATGGAAATACTTATGAGTTTATTGGTGTAGTTACACAAGATATGGCTGAAAAATTATTTAATAAAAGAAATTTAAGTGCAGAAGTAAAGTTATATGCAAATATAAAAGAAACAATAACTTTACAAAATAGTGCAGTTATTCCTCATGAAAAAAATGAACTTCCATCAGCAGTTTTAGGCTGGATGGGTGGAGGATTAATTGAAGTATTAACAAATGATAAAAATGGTCTTAAAACAAAAGAATCTTTTTTTGAAATAAAAGGAGCACTTGAGAATAAAGGACAATTACCTTATCTTCAATCTCAATATGCAATTGCAAAAATTTCACTTGGAACAACAAGTTTATTTGAGTTAATAAGAGTGCGACTTTATCAACTTATACAAAAAAGATATAGATTATGATAATTACAAATCAAGAGTATAAAAAATTTACTTTACCTATTGAAAAAAAATCACATGATGGACTAGATAGATTAGTACATTTAGGTATGGGAAAAGTGTATAAAAAAATAATATTACGAAAACGCTTAAATGAAATTGCTAAAAATATTTATAATAATTCAAAACAACATGCTATGCTAAGTGATGAAGAACTAACAAAAATCATATTAAAATATAAACGTATGTATAAACTTTCTAAAATTGATGATGAAGGTATTTATGATTCTATATCTTCAATTTGTGAAGTTTGTTTTCGAATTTTTGGTTATAGGCCATATTATGAACAAATAATGGGCGCTCTTGGACAATATTATGGGTTTGCAATACAAATGCTTCCTGGGGAAGGAAAAACAATTACTGCTGCAATTTCAGGAGTTATGGCAGGATGGACTGGTAAACCTTGTCATATTATCACGTCAAATGATTATCTAGCTAGTAGAGATGCAGAAATCATGACTTCATTTTACAATGGATGTTTATTAAGTGTTGGTTATGTAGTAGGAGAGATGAAAGATGAACAGAGAATTGAAAATTATAAATGCAATGTTGTTTATGCAACAAGTAAAGAGCTTGTAGCAGATTTTTTAAGAGACCAAATTAGTGATAAAAAAATAAATGATTTTGATAATTTTATTTTTAATAAGTTATTTAATGGAGTTAGTAGTGGCAAACCAAGAGTTATGCAAGGAATTCATACAGCCATAGTTGATGAAGCAGACAGTGTATTAGCAGATGAAGCTTTAACTCCATTAGTTATATCAGAATCAAGCGATAATGAAGTTTTAAAGGAAGCTATATATTGTATTTTTGAATTAATTGAGAAGTTTAAAAATACAATTCACTATAAAGTTGAAGAAGAGTTTAAAGATGTTTCTTTAACGAATGAAGGAAAAATATTATTAGATAATTTAAATGAAGAATTTCCTGTTATTTGGAGAACATATGAAAGAAAAACATTTTTATTAATACAAGCACTAAGTGCAAAAGAATTATATATAAATGGTCGCGATTATATAATTGATGAAGAGAATAAAATAGTTTTAGTTGATGAAAAAACAGGTAGATTAATGCCTGGAAAAAGTTTAAGTGCAGGACTTCATCAAGCAATTGAAGCAAAAGAAAAACTAGAACTTAGTAATCCTACAAAAACAAATATTAAAATGAGTTTTCAAAGATTTTTTAGATTATATACAAAACTTTCTGGTATGAGTGGAACACTTCAAAATATTGAAAATGAATTATGGAGTATCTATGAATTACCAGTAATTGAAATACCAAAAAGAATAGCAAATACTTATATTCTAAAACCTATAGAAATTTTTGAAAATATAGATTTGAAAATTCAAGCTATAATCAATGAGATTATAGAGGTAAACAAAAGAGGACAAGCTATATTAGTTGGAACTACAAGTATTAATGAAAGTGAAAGATTATCAAATATATTAAAATCAAAAGGTATTATTTGTACGACATTAAATGCTAAACATCATAAAGAAGAAGATCAAATAGTAGCAGAAGCTGGTTATTATAAAAGTATAGTAATATCAACAAATATTGCAGGAAGAGGAACTGATATTAAAATAACAGAAGAAATGGAAAAATTAGGTGGCTTACATGTAATAGCAACTCAACTTGCTGATTCAAAAAGAGTTGATTTACAACTTTTTGGAAGAACATCAAGACAAGGTCAAAAAGGTTCTGTTAAAGTTTTTTTATCACTAGATGATAAATTAATAAATAAAAAAATACCTAAAAAAATCTTTCATTACTTAAAAAAGAATATTCATAAAAAATATATAAAAAGAATATCAATTTTATTATATAAGTTTTCTCAAAAAAGTGAAGAAAATAAATCATCGAAATTAAGACTTAAAATGTTACAAAAAGATTATGACTTTAGTAAAAAATTATCTTTTACGAAAACCTTATAGCTTTTCGAAAGGACTTTTAAAGAAAATAAGTAAAAGGTATATGATTTAACCGATATCTAAATCAAGAACAACTAAAATACTCTTTAAAAAGGAAAATAATGAATAAATGTTTTTTACAGGAACGTGTATGAATAAAGATGAAGTTAAATATATACAAGAAGATGAAATAGATTTAAGGGATTTATGGAAAACAATAGTAAAGAGAAAAAACTTTATTATTTTATTTACTTTATTAGTTACTTTAATATCTGTAGTATATGTATTTATTAAAAATCCTATACCAATTTATAGTGGCAATGTAATGGTTGAAATTGGTGAAGGTCGAAGCAATGATACAAATCAAATTTATTTTGATCATAATTCAAATATAAAAAGTATATTAGAAAAAAGATTTGAAGTAGAAGTTTCACTTCCAAAAGGTACAAATAATATACTTATTATTACAAGTAAGAATAAAGATAAAAATATTATAAAAAAAGATTTAAATAATACAGTCTCTGCAATTATTACTAGGCATAAAGAAAAAACTAAATTTTTTGATGATTATATAATGACTAAACAAATCGGTGAAGTTAAAATTAATAATAATGCTATTAACAAACCTAAAAAGAAACTAATTGTTATAGTATCTTTTGTTACTGCATTTATATTATCTATATTTATAGTTTTTTTCTTAGAATTTATTTCTAAAATGAAAGAAGACGATAAAAATACACAAGGTTAAACATTAGTTTTAACCTTGATATTTAAAAGAGTTTACTTGTGTATAAAATACATAACAGTCTCAAAAATGCCTTCCATATAATGAATTAGAAATAGTAATAGTATAATATAAAATTAATGAAATAACACCTTAATATACCATCTCTTTTGGTTTAAAATGGTTTATAGTAATCTTTTATTATTTTATTGAAATAGATGTTTGTAATAATTTTAATATATATTCAGACTCTTTATTACATTTATTATAAATGTCAATCGGAAAATCATTTTCTTCATTTAACTTATTTGACAAATTCTCAATAGTAGAGCTTGAATTAGTATTTATATTTGAAATATCATTTTCACTATTTATAAGTTTTGAGATATTAGAAATATATCCACTTTCAGGAATATCATCTCTAAAATAAGCAAGTAGAGGAATTGCATTAAGAAGTAACGTTTGAGATTCTTGTTCAAGTTTTCTTATATTAATTATTGAGTTTTCAATAAATTTTTCTTTCTCAAATGGTAATTTAGATGAATGTCTTATTTCTTGAATTCCCAAAGGATTTAATTCAAGATATTTTCCGAAAGTATTTATATGAAGATTATAATTAAGAAGTTCTTGATTCTTTTCAAATTCTTTTTCTTTATCCATTTTATTCCAAATATAAGAAACAAATGCAGATACAACAAAAAAAAGTATAATTGAAGTATCATTATCTTTTCCAATACTCCACGAAAAAAATCCAATAAGAAGTATTGTTGTAAATCTTTTTAAATTTTTAAATTTACTTTGATATATGATATATATTAAAATAAAAACTATTATAATTGCACCAATAAAAATATTTCCACTACTAGGTATTAATGATTCCATATAAATCCTATTTATTTTATTTAGATAATAACATAAATATACATCTTTATTTATTAAATTAAATCATTTATTGGTGTATTTATCTAGTCGTCATCTTGGTCTTGAAACCACTTCTCTATCTTATCTACATCATAAGATATTTTTCCACCACTTCTTTTTTGAATATATGGCAAAGGGTTTTCAAGTCTTCCTCTATAACTTTGCTGTGAAGTTCTTCCTAAATTGTATATTTATTCGAACTGTTTAATATTAATATACTTCTTTGCTTGAATTGTGATTATTTCTTCTTCAATTTTTTCAAGTCTGTCATCTTTGTCTTTTTCTTCTAACAAAACATTTAATTTAAGCATTAAGTTTTGATTTTTTTTACTTATATAATTAAACAATTCATTTGCATCTTTAATTCTTTCATCAAACTTAACATTTTCATAAAAATCAGGGTCTGAAAATATTTCTGGGTGAAACTTACTTATATAAGATAAAATGATACTTTCTTATACCAGTTTATATGATAAATAGCGGTTCAAAACGGTTTAAACTTAAAATAATTAGAATTTGTTTTCAATATAAAAGTGCTATTTAATAGGAGGTTATCGTAGTTTTGGAATAAAATACATAACCGTCTCAAAAATGCCTTCCATGTAGTGTCTAATATAAACTTTATACTCTTTTTTTATATCTAATACCATTTCTGGTATTTTATGCCAATCTTGGGCTTTATGGTATATGCAAATTGCTAGAATAGGGTGATATTTTAAAATAGTATTTTTTGCACCTTGGATTGCATCTTGTTCTGCACCTTCTATATCCATTTTTATAAAATCTACTTTTTCATTTATTAAGTTATCTAAAGTATTAATTTCTTCTGCTTGATAATCATGCGCACAATTATCTTGGTTTTCTTGCTTTTTAGTACTTTCTTGTTTTTTATTTCCTAAACCACAATTTATAAACTCAATATTTTTTTCATCAGCAAAATTCTTTTTTGCAATACTTATATGTAAGTTATTTGGTTCAATACAATATATTTTTTTAAAATCAGGAAAGTTTTTTTTGATACTTGGGATTGTATCTCCAATATATCCGCCACCATCTACAAAAACTATATTTTTAATATTTGAAATTAGTTCTTTATCAAAATATTGTTCATCAAAGTTATTTATAAAACCATTCATAAATTCAAAATCATAAGTCATTTTAAAATTTAAAACTTTTGTAAATATTTTTTTTGACTTTTCATCTGCTAAAAGATTATATGTTTTTAAGTACTCTTTTTCATTTTCTAAAAAATCTTCTTTAAAGTCATCCATAAAAGGAGGTTGGGCAAGTTCTAGTTTTGAGAATCTATAAAATGAAAGATAGTTAAAATGAGTATATCCCATTTCATCAAGTTTTATTTTTACTTCAAGAGGACTTCCTGTTACTGCACAAAGAATTATAGAATCTTTAGGAACTTCTTCTATTGGTATGATATTTTTCTTTTTTCTTGAAGACTGAACTCTTGTAAAATCATCAATTATTCCATCAACTTGAATATATTTCAAAATACTTTTTGTTAGTTTATTTATTCCTAAAATGTATTTTTTAACATCTTTTGAATTAATAAATAACTCGCTTAACTCTTTATCTTTTTCATTTATATAATCAAATCCAACTAAATGCAAATCTTACTTCCTCTTTTTTAATTAGTGGAAGTATATCGAATTAACTAAATATTTTCTTGATATTTTTTACAAAAAGTGCAATAGTTTTTTTTAGAGAAAAAGATGATTTTCTTGATCTGTTATTTGACAGTTCGCAGTTCATAAGTATCATTGTATTATATGCCATAATTTATCCTTAATAGTAATATATTATAGTGATTATAATAAGTTTTTATTTCAATGTCAAGAATTTTTATGAATAATAGTAATAAATTATAGAGTTTTTTTAAGAAAGTATAAGTCTAATGAAGAATTAAATAGTGTATGTATTTAATTTTTCATCGACTAATCAATATTTAAATATCTTCAATTAAGACAATATTATTATAATAAAAGTTTATTACAAAATGATTACAAGATTGTATAAATATTAATACATTTTGTAAATCATCATAGCTAATATACATACATACATAATTAAAATATACTTTTTATATGATGACGTTTTTACTATATGTTTTAGTTTAATTCCAAAATAAACCCCAATTAATGAAGATAGACCTATTGTAAGACCTTCTGCATATAACATTTGTCCATGTAATGAGATTGAAATAAATCCTGCAACTGAAGAGAATATTACAAAAAATAGTCCAAGTGCTGTTGCTGATTTTAAATCATAATTCATAAAAGCTATTAAAATTGGTGTTAGCATAATTGAACCACCAACTCCAATACTCATAGCAATAATTCCAATACAAAAACCAATTACAAATAATAGAAATTTATTTTTAGATTTTGTGGTAGTATCTTCATTTGAAGGAGAGTAAAAAATCTTTACAATAGAAAATATTAAAATAATAATAAATAAATATTGTAAGAATTCATTTGAAACATTAGAAATTATATATCCACTTTGAAGACCCCCAACTGAGCCTCCAATTCCTATAATTAATCCATCTTTTAAAACATTTGCTGCTTTTTTATAATTTAAAAAAGAGCCATAACTTGATGAAAATACCATTTGCATAATTGATATAGCAACTGCTTCTTTCATTAGAAATCCAGAAAGTAAAAGCATAGGAACAAGAACCATTCCTCCACCTACACCAAAAAATCCTGAGATAAATCCTGTAAGGACTCCAAATGATATTAAATCAAACATTTAAATTATTTCTTTTTTATAGAATTCATTGCATTAATGAATCTATCATAATCTTCTTCAAGTTTTCTGTCTTTATCACTTACATCAATTCCATCTTGTTCTTTTAAAGCAATCTCTAAAACATGAATTCTTTCAAGTAAATATTTAAACATTTCTTTATTAATATCAGGTAAATCATCGTGTGCTAATTTACAGTTTTTATTATCTCTTTTGATAATTTTAGCAGGAACACCAACAGCAGTAGAATTTTTTGGAACATCACAAACTACAACAGAGTTTGCTCCAACTTTAGAATTTTTACCAATTGTAATATTTCCTAAAACTTTTGCACCACTTCCAATAACTGCATTTGATTTTACAGTAGGGTGACGTTTACCTTTATTTAAACTAACCCCTCCTAATGTAACACCTTGATAAATAAGTACATCATCTTCTACAATGGCTGTTTCACCAATAACTACACCAATAGCATGGTCAATAAATACTCTTCTACCAATAGTTGCACAAGGATGAATATCAGTACTTGTAAGAAAGTTTGATATTCCACTTATTACTCTTGCGATTCTTTTAAAACCTTTTTTGTATAGTTTATTTGAAATTCTATAATTTATTATTGCCCAAACACCTGGATAATTAAACATTAATTCTAAATTTGAGTTTAATGCAGGGTCATTATTTTTAGGAACAAAAAAATCTTCTTTTAATTGAGCCCAAAATGAAATTTTTTCTTCTACTTGCTCATTTTTCTCTTTATTCGTCATTATAACTCCAAATTGTTTTTAGATAAGAGTTTTCATTAAGATATTTTTCAAGTATATCAAATGTATTGTCATCTAAATTTTCTTTAAGTTTTTCTTTTATATCTTGCGTATCATAATCAATATCTTCTAAAATATCTATAATAGTTTGAGATTCAATGATTTTTTCTAATACTACATCTCCATCTTTAAATACAACATTTACTTCTGTAGGATGAGAAAATAAATTATGTTTCATTCCTAAAGTATCTTGATATGCACCTACGTTAAAGAATCCTAAGAAATAATCCTCTTTATTTAAATTTACATCATGTAAATATAAAGGTTTTTCAGAATTAAATGGAAGTTCTCCATCACTATCACAAGTAATATCCCATAAAGATGCACTTCTTGTAGGTTTTTTATCAAGATGCGTTAATGGCATAATAGGAAACTCTTGTTTTATTCCCCAATAATCAGGTAATGATTGAAAAATAGAGAAGTTTAATAAATACTTCTCTTGAATATTTTCATCAAGTTTTCTTAATTCTTGGAAATCATCAATTTCAAGTAATGATATAGCTTTTTTAATAATCTGATGTGTTAATATTTCTGCATTTGATCTATCTTGTAAATCAATATAACCTAAATCAAATAGTGTTAATAAAGATTCCATATGGTCAATTGAATCATGCATATACTCATGTGCTGTTCTTTTTGTAATATCTTTAAATAACTCATTTAACTCATGAATTAAAGGAGGATTTATCTCTTTTAATTTTAAGTGTTCAAGTTCATATTCTGATGAAAATAGTTCTAATACAGGTGTTACAAGCACAGTTGAAGCTGCTGATATAAATCTACCTGATTCTGTAAAAATATTAGGCTCTTCAACACCTTTTTGTTTTGCAATATCTTTTAGTGTAAAAATTACATCACTTGCAAACTCTCTTAATGAATAGAATCTACTTCTTTCATAAGCACTATATTCAACAGCTAAACCACCACCAATATTAATATTATTTAAATTACTAGCACCAAGATTTTTAAGTTCTGCATAAATATGTCCAGCTTCTCTTAAAGCCTTTTTTAAAGGTTTAATAGAATTCATATCAGAACCAATATGAAAATGAATCATAGTTAAAAATTCAATCATATTGTTTTTTTCAACTAATTCGTAAGCTTCAAGAATTTCAGTTGAAGTTAATCCAAACTTAGAATTAATTCCACCACTTTTAGCCCAAATTCCACTTCCACCACTATGAAGTCTAACTCTTAATCCAATATTTGGACAAGGAAGACTTGTTTGTTTTTGTACTTCAATTATTGTTTCAAGCTCATTTAAACCTTCAATAATCAATGTAATATTATGACCCTTACTTCTTGCAATAAAAGCTAAATGAACCATTTCTTTATCTTTAAAACCATTTACAGTAATAGGTGCATTCATATTGTTATATGTCATTGCAATTATAAGTTCTGCTTTACTTCCAGCTTCTAAACCATAATTAAATTTCTCACCACTTTTAATTAAAGGTTGTATAAAAGTAGGTAATTGATTTACTTTTAAAGGAAAAACAGCATTAAAAGAACCCTTATAATTATACTCTTGAATAGTATTACTAAAAGTTTTATATAAAGTACTAATTTGCTTTTTTGTAATATGTGGGAATCTTAAAAGTAATGGCCCTTTAAAATCTTGTTCTCTAACTTCTTGTACGATAGACATTAATGATGGTTTACAATCATAATTCACTTTGGCTAAGCCATTCTCAATTAGGAAGTTATTATCTCCCCAAATATCAATTCCGTAGTTATCCAATATTAAAATTCCTCTAGTTTAAGTGTATATTCTTCTTTTGAATCTATATTTTTTATATAGATTGTTCCTTCGTTTAGCTCTTTCTCACCAATAAGAGCTACTATATTTGCATTAACTTTTTCAGCAAGTTTAAAATGCTTTCCAAATCCTCTTGGAGTATATTCTACTAAAGTTTTAGTTGTTTTTCTTTTTGAATTTGCAGCTTTTAAAACAGTATTTAATGAAGCTTCATCTAAAGCACCCATATATACAATATCTTCTTTAGTTTCTTTCATTTTTACAAGTTCAAGTAATCTTTCAATTCCAATTGCAAATCCAACACCAGCCGTAGGTCTTCCACCTAAAAATTCTACTAATCTATCATATCTTCCACCACCAGCAATTGCACTTTGTGCGCCAATTTCATTTGATACAAATTCAAAAGCAGTTTTTGAGTAATAATCTAAACCTCTTACTAAATTAGTGTCGATTTCATATTCTACACCATTAAAGTCTAAAATTTCTTTTAATTTTTTAAAATCACTATCACAAGATTCACATAAATTATGTGTAATTTTTGGAGCATCTACAAGTTTTGCTTGACAAGTTTCATTTTTACAATCTAATACTCTAATTGGATTTGTGCAAATTCTTACTTGACAATCTTCACAAAGCTCGGTTTTAAAGTCTGTTAAGTGTTGAACTAAACTCTCTTTATATTGAGGCATACAGTTTTGATCACCAAGTGAGTTAAGTTGTAATTTAAATCCAATTTCAAAGAAGTCTAAAATATCTTTAATCATCATAATAATATTTGCATCTTCAATAACTGAATCAACTCCAAATACTTCACAACCAAATTGATGGAATTCTCTTAGTCTTCCTTTTTGAGGTCTTTCGTATCTAAACATTGGTCCATAATAGTACCATCTTTGAGTTCCCCCAGCACGGTCAAGTTTTTTCTCAACAAAGTGTCTAACAACACCAGCAGTACCTTCTGGTCTTAAACAAACTTCATGCTCCCCTTTATCAGTAAAGTTATACATTTCTTTATTTACAATATCAGAACTCTCACCAACAGACCTTTTAAATAAAGCCGTTTCTTCTAAAATAGGTGTCTCCATATATGAAAATCCATATCTTTTAGCAATTGCTGAGGCATTATCAACAAAATATGTAAATAAAGTACTCTCTTCATTTACAATATCTTTCATACCTCTTAGGCTTTGAATATTTTTATTACTCATTTAAAAA
>NZ_JBGUES010000072.1:0-10536 GCF_041821165.1 Poseidonibacter sp.
GTATGGGGAAGATAGTTGAATTAGCATAAAAAGTTGAACTATTTCTAGTTATATATTTAAGTTTTCCTTGCCAATTTTGTCCATTTAGTAATGTTTCTTCTTGATTTTTTAATATCTCTTTTGCAATTTCATGATGATAGATTATTTTATAATCTTCACCTATAATATCATCATCTTCACATCCAACAAGTTCTTTTAAAAACTCATTTACGTAATTTATTTTTCCATTTTCATCAAAAATAAAAACAACTGCAACTTTATTTATAATTTCAAGATACTCTTCAACTTCAGCTTGAGAATGTAAAACTTTATCTTCTTCTTTTTTAACTAAACAAACTTCTTCAACTTTTTGTAATACTTCTTCAAACTTTACTGGTTTTGTAAAATGTGCTGTAACATCTTGCTTTAAAGATTCAAGTAGTAGATTAATATCATTATCTTCAGTAAAAAATATAAAAGGTAAGTTTTTATTTGATTCTCTTATTTTACTTAGTAGTTCAATTCCTGACATATAAGGCATTGTAGATTCGCTAATAATTATGTCAATTTGTTCTTTATTATTTATTAAGTCATTGTACTTTGTAAGTGCATCTTTTCCATTATTTGAAATAAATACTTTTTTAAACAAATTATTTAAAAAAGGTTCAAAAGAAGTTATGATATTTTCATCATTTTCAACATATAATATTGTTAATGTTTTTAGAAATTCTTTATTAAGCATATTTGTTATCTACTATTTATTAAATAGAAATCTCCTAAAATACAATTTTAATAATTTTACAATAATTAGATTAACACTAACTTAGTTTTAAAAATAATAAAGTAGACAAAAATTGTCCTATTAAATTTAGAGAAATTTTGATATAATAATAGATTTAAAAAAAAGTATTAATTAAAATATAGATAATTACAGAAACAACCAAAGGAAAATTATGAATAAAGATAAAGTAGAACTACTATCACCAGCAGGAAATTTAGAGAAATTAAAAATAGCTATACAATATGGTGCTGATGCAGTATATGCAGGTGTTAGTCACTTTTCTTTAAGAATTAGAGCGGGAAAAGAGTTTACATTTGAAACATTTAAAGAAGGTATTGATTATGCACACGAACGTGGTAAAAAAGTATATGCAACAATCAATGGATTTCCTTTTAATTCACAAATAGATTTATTAAAAAAACACATTGAAAAAATGGCTGAACTTAAGCCTGATGGTTTTATTGTTGCAGCACCAGGTGTTGTTAAATTATGTAGAGAAATTGCACCTGATATTGATGTTCACTTATCTACACAAGCAAATGTTCTTAATTATCTTGATGCTCAAGTATTTTGGGATTTAGGTGTTAAAAGAATTGTTGTTGCAAGAGAAATATCATTAAAAGATGTAATGCAGATTAAAAAACATTTACCAGAAATGGAAATAGAAATTTTTGTACATGGTTCTATGTGTTTTGCATATTCAGGAAGATGTCTTGTATCTGCTGTTCAAAGTGGTAGAGTTCCAAATAGAGGTTCTTGTGCAAATGACTGTAGATTTGAATATACACTATATGCAGAGAGTGAAAATCAAAATACATTATTTAGATTAGAAGAAGAGCCAGGAGTTGGTACATATATTTTCAATTCAAAAGATATGAACTTAGCTTCTCATATTAATGAAATTTTAGATTCAGGTGCAGTTGATTCACTTAAAATCGAAGGAAGAACAAAATCTCCATATTATGCAGCAGTTACTGCAAATGCATATAGAGAAGCAATTGATGATTATTATGAAGGTACATTTGATCCAGCAAAATACCAAAGAGAATTACATACAACTAAAAATAGAGGATTTACAGATGCTTATTTAATTCATAGACCATTTGAAAAAATGGATTCTCAAAATCATGAATATGCATTATCTAAAGGTTCTTATGAAGTATCTGGATTAATAACTCCAGATGGTGAGCATTTCTTATGTAAATATAAAATTTACCCAAATCAAGATGTAGAAATTTTTGTACCAAAAAATACTGAAATTACTGAGTGTGAAAATGAAATTGGTAAAATTTTTAAAGCAGAAGATGGAGTTTATTATGTTAATTTCAAAAAAATCTTAACAGAAACAAATAAAGAATTAGAATCTGTACATAGTGGTAATACTAATAAAATTAAATTACCTGGAAAACTTCCTGCATTAACAATGTTAAGAGTTGAAAATACAGAAATTTAATTAATAGTTATGATATTTTTTAGAGTTACTCAAAATATGAATATTAAAGCAACTGATGGTACTTTAATAGAATATCATAAATTAAAAAATCCATCAAATTTAAATAGTGAAACATTATATATTACAACATCTGAAGATTTTAATGATTTAAAAAAAGTTTTTGAAACTTTAAATAAAGATAAATATTCTGCTAAATTACTAAATGAAGAAAAAATCAGGTCAATAGAGCAATTCCCAATTGAATTGGGAATCTCTAATGAAAATGAACAAGAAAATTTAGAAAACTTCGGTCAAAAAATTCAAAATAATTTTAATGAAAATAAATATCAAATAAAACCATTACTTCAATCTACACAGAAAGTAGACCTTTTTCATCAATTAAAAAAATTTGAAAACAATAAAATCTCACTTGCAATTATTGGTGGATTTGGTGATTCAATTAGTGAAATGGTATCTGCTTGTTCAGCTCTTAGAATTTTATATAATAAACTAAGTGAAATATATGGAACTGTTGTTTTAGATATCTATATAAAAGCTTCAAATAATAGTTTTTATACAAGAGATAAATCAATATATTTAAAACAAGAGTTTATTCATGAAGTTTATCCTTTAAGTATTAGCGTAAAACGTTTATGTGAATATGATTATTTTATTGATTCAAGTGCAATGAAAACAAAACTTAGTGATTGTACTGAAGAGAATAATATTGATATTTGGCTAAATAAATTTGGTATAGATTATCATAAAGTATCAGATGAATTAAAATATAATGAACTAAGTTTAAAACATTATATTCCTAGTGAATCTTTAAAAAATAAAATTAATAATGCAAAAGAAAGATCAAAACTAATACTTTTTCATCCGTATTCTGCAGATATTAATAAATCAATGCCTCAAGATATTGCATTTAAAATATTAAAAAAACTATTAGTTAAAACAGATTATATAATTGTGTCAACTTTAAATATTAATTCAAAATTTACAGATGATAGATATATTAATTTATCTAAAGATTCAAAAAGTTTTGATGATTATGCATATATTGTTTCAAATATGGATTTTATACTTACTACTGAAACTTCAACTTTTCATATTGCAGATGCTTTTTTAATACCAACAGTTGTGATTTTTACAAAAACTAATATAAAAGAAAAAATAAAATATTATAAATATACAAAAGCAATAGAACTTCATGATGAATCTATTAATTATTCTAACTTTATTTTTGATAATAATGAACTTACTTTTTATAAATTTTCTTCTTGGGAAAAACTTAAAATAAATAGGATTATAAAACTATTAGATTCTTTTTGATATAATATCTACTTTTAAAGAAAAACTTAAGGATTAAAATGAACTTTGTATCAATTATAATGGGTAGTAAATCAGACTATGAGATTATGAAAAACTGTTCTGACACTTTTGAAAAATTTAATGTGAAGTATGAAATGGTTATTTCTTCAGCTCATAGATCACCTGAAAGAACTAAAGAATATATCAAAGAAGCTGAAGCAAAAGGTGCAGTAGCATTTATTGCAGCAGCTGGTATGGCTGCCCATTTAGCGGGTGCATTAGCAGCAGGAACAACTAAACCAGTTATTGGTGTACCTATGAAAGGTGGAGCTATGGATGGTATGGATGCTATGCTTTCTACTGTTCAAATGCCATCAGGTATGCCAGTTGCTACAGTTGCTTTAGGTAAAGCAGGTGCTATAAATGCAGCTTACTTAGCAATTCAAATTTTAGCTATTACAGATAAAGAATTAGCTATTAAATTAAAAGAAGACAGAATAATTAAATCTAAAGCTGTTGAAAGTGATTCAAAAAGTATAGAAGTAATTCTATAATATTTAAACACTTAGATTTAATTAAAAATAAAAAAATTAGGAATTAAATAGATGATTACATTTTCACAAATTCTATTAAAACTACAAGAATTTTGGGCTAACCAAGGATGTAATGTTGTTCAACCTTATGATATTCCAGCTGGTGCTGGAACTTTTCATCCCTCAACATTACTTAGAAGTTTAGACTCTACTCCTTGGGCAACAGCATATGTTGCACCAAGTAGAAGACCAACTGATGGTAGATATGGAGAAAATCCAAATAGATTAGGTGCGTATTATCAATTCCAAACATTAATAAAACCAAGTCCTGATAATATTCAGGATTTGTATTTACAATCTTTAGAATATTTAGGATTAGATTTATCTAAACATGATATTAGATTTGTAGAAGACAACTGGGAATCTCCAACACTTGGTGCTTGGGGACTTGGTTGGGAAGTTTGGCTTGATGGAATGGAAGTTACTCAATTTACATATTTTCAACAAGTAGGTGGATTACCTTGTGATCCTGTTGCAGTTGAAATTACATATGGAACTGAAAGACTTGCAATGTATTTACAAAGTGTTGATTCAGTATTTGACATTGTTTGGAATGAAAATAAATTTGGTACAACTACATATGGTGATGTTCATAAAGAGAGTGAGTATGAATTTTCAAAATATAATTTTGAGGTAGCTAATACAGAAGTGCTATTTAGACATTTTGAAGATGCTTTTAATGAATGTAAAGCTTGTTTAGATGCAGGACTTCCATTACCAGCTTATGATCAATGTATGATAGCTTCACATGCTTTTAATACTTTAGATGCAAGAAAAGCAATTTCAGTTACTGAAAGACAAAACTATATTTTAAAAGTTCGAGAATTATCTCAAGGTTGTGCTATTTTATATAAAGAACAAGAACCTCAAAGATTGGCAAGAGTTAACACAAAATCATCTCTTGAAGCTCTTGAAAAATTAAAAGAAAATAACCCAGAACTATTTTCATAGGATTTAATTTGAAAGTACAGAATATATATGATGTTTTAAATAAAATATCACCTTTTGATATACAAGAAAAATGGGATAATGCCGGTTTACTAGTAGGATCTTTTGATGATGAAATTGAAAAACTATATATTAGTCTAGATTTAGATGCAGAATTAATTGATACAATGGATAGTAATTCTTTAGTAATTACACATCATCCATTGATTTTTTCACCCTTAAGAAAAGTTAATTTTGATACTTATAGTACAAAGTTATTGAAAAAGTTAATTCAAAAAAATATATCTTTAATTTCTATGCACACAAATATTGATAAAACTCATTTAAATAAATATGTGGCAGAAGAAGTTTTAGGTTTAGAAATAATCAATACAGATGAATTTATTTCTTATGCGAATGTAAATATGAATTTTAATGATTTAGTAAAAAATATATCTAAAAAATTAAATTTAAAAACTACAAAAGCAGTTAAATGTAATGAATTTATAAAAACTGTAGCGATTGTAACAGGTGCAGGAATGTCGTTATTAGATGAGGTTAAAGCTGATTGTTTCTTAACAGGTGATATAAAATATCATGATGCAATGGAAGCAAAAGCAAGAGGAATTTCATTAATAGATATACGACATTATGAGAGTGAAAGATATTTTAGTTTCCTTATTGAAGGACTTCTTTCAGAATATTTGAATAAAAATGAATTTAAAGCTATAATAACAGCTTCGAAAAATCCATTTGAGTTTTTTGTAGAAGGAGAAACGGTTGAATAAGTATTTACAGGATTTAATAAAATTATCACAATTTGATACATCAATTAGCATGTATGAGCCAAAAATTGAGAATGAAAAAGAAAAGTTAGCTACATTTGTAGATGCAGCAGAAGGTATTAAAGAAACAATAAATTCTTTATATTTAGAAATTGATGATATTAAATCAAAAAGAACAAAGAATAATATCCATTTATCGGAATTAAAAACAAAATTAGAAACTATTTCTAAGAAAAATAAAGACGTTCAAACTGAAAAAGAATTAAAAGCTTTACAGTTAGAAGAAGAAATTGCTAAAGAGCAAATTACTTTTGCAAATGAAGAAATCGTTAGATTAGATACTTTATGTGAGTCAAAAGAAGAGTACTTAAAAGAGTATCAAGATAAATTAACTGAAGAAGAAGATTCAATTAAAGAAATTCAAGTTGCAGTTGATGATAATATTGAAGAGATAAACAAAGAAAGAAATCTTGTTTATAAAGAAAGAAGTGAATTATTAGAGAAATTTGATAATAAAATTTTAACATTTTATGAAAAAATTAAAAGATGGGCAAAAGATACTGCTGTTGTTCCTGTAAAAAAACAAGCATGTTATGGTTGTTATATGAAAATTAATGATAAAACATATGCAGAAGTAATTAAATCAGAAGAAATTGTAAATTGTCCACATTGTGGAAGAATTCTTTACAAAGAAGCAGAAACTGAAGAGGCTTAGATTTGAGCCTTTTTAGTATATTTTATTACTTACTAAGTATTATAATTTATATACTAGCTATTCCATATTTACTTTATAAATCTAAAAATTCCAAATATAAACAAGCAATACCATCAAAATTTTTTTTAAGAAATAATCCTAAATTTAAAGAAAATGGTATTTGGTTTCATTCATGTTCAATGGGTGAAACAATTGCAATTAAGCCTTTACTTGAATATTATAACAAAGATGCAAATGTTTCTGTTATTACAAATACAGGTTATGAGCAAGCTTTAAAAACAACATCAAATGTAAGATATTTACCATTTGAAATATTTTTACCTTTTTGGATTAATAAGCAAAAAGTATTAGTTGTTATGGAAGCTGAGCTTTGGTTTATGCTTTTTTTTATTGCTAAAAGAAGAGGTGCAAAGACTTTTTTAATAAATGCACGAATCTCGGATAAATCGTATAAATCATATAAAAGATTTTCATTTCTTTATAAAAAGATTTTTGAAAATATTGATAAAGTATTTGCACAAAGTGATATTGATAAAAAAAGATTAGAAGAATTAGGTGCTAAAGATGTTGAAGTTATTGGAAATATAAAGTTAGCTCAACTTCCTAAAGTTAAGAATATTTTAGAAAAACCAAATACGACTTTAATTACAGCTGCAAGTACTCATGAAAATGAAGAAAAATTAATTTTATCTTCATATAAAAAAGAGCATGGAAAGTTAGTAATAGTTCCAAGACATCCTGAAAGATTTGAAAAAGTTGATATTTTAATTAAAGAGTATATAAAAAATAAAAACTTTACTTATCATAAATACAGTGAAAAAAATGATTTTGATTCAGATATAATACTTGTTGATAAAATGGGTATTTTAAATGATATTTTTTCAATTTCTGATGTTGTTATTTTAGGTGGAGCTTTTGAAAAAATAGGTGGACATAATCCAATTGAACCTGCCTATTTTGGTTGTAAAATTATAAGTGGTAAAAATATATTTAATCAAAAACCACTTTTTGAGTGTATTAATAATTATTATTTAATTGAAGATAATCAATTAAGTGAATACTTAGATAATATTAAAAATTTAAAGAAACCAGTATTGACAAAAGCTGGTTCAATTGATCCCATAATAAAGGAAATAAATGTCAGTAGATAAAGCATATAAATTATTAGCAATGCAAGAAAACATATCTAATTCTAAAGCTAAAGAATTAATTGATAAAGGTTTAGTAAGAGTAGGTGGTAAAAAAGTTGTAATTGCAAGAGGTGAAATCAATGTTGATACTAACTTTGTTGTAAAAGATGTAGCTCCAATAAAAGTAATTTTTCAAGATAATGATATTCTAGTAGTTGATAAACCAGCATTTTTAACAGCTGATGAAGTTGCTAAAAAATACCCAAAGGCAATTTTACTTAATAGACTTGATAAAGAAACAAGTGGTGTTATGATGTTTGCTAAAAATGAAGAATTTCAAAAAAGAGCAATTAAAGAGTTTAAAGCAAATAGAGTATATAAAGAGTATGTAGCTATTGTTGAAGGTAAAGTAATTGATGAAATTGAAATAGATAAACCAATTCTTACTACAAAAGATAGAGGTAGTGCTAAATCTAAAATTGATATGAAAAAAGGTAAACCAGCTAAATCAACTGTTTATCCATTATTAGTAGAAGGTAATAAATCAAAAATTAAAGTTGTTATTGAATCTGGTAGAACTCATCAAATTAGAGTACATTTAAATTCAGTTGGATTACCAATTATTGGTGATTTAATGTATGGAAAACCAGCAACTAACATCACAAGAGTATTATTACATTCTAAAATTACAAGAATCTTTGATTACGAATTTGAATGTAAAGAACCTAGAGAATTTAGAGTGTATGAATTTAATTAAAATTTAAGCTTTAAAATAACTACTACACTAAAGGAAACTCCTATTTATGGAGTTTCCTCTTTTAACTATCAAAATAATAAAATAAAACTTTACTTAAAAACTACATTAATTAATCTTTCTTAAAGTAAATAAAAAGTATAATCCGTGCAATTTATAAATATTTGGGAGAAAAGTTTTGTTTGATTCAATAACCGGTTCAATAAAAAATGCTGTTAATAAAATAAGACATAAAGATGATGCTACTGCATTAAAAAAAGCAATAGTTGAGTTAAAAAAATCTTTATTAAAAGCTGATGTTCATCATAAAACAACTAAAGAATTAGTTTTAGCTATTGAGTTAGAAACAAAAAGTAATGGTATTGGACAAGATTCATTTTTAAAAGCATTAAAAGATGAATTGACTAAAGTTTTAACAACTGAAGGTAACCAAGGTTTTGTATTCTCAAATACTCCTCCTACAACAATATTAATGACAGGACTTCAAGGTTCTGGTAAAACAACAACAACAGGTAAGTTAGCAAACTATTTAAAACTTAGAAATAAAAAAGTTTTAGTTGCTGCGTGTGATTTACAAAGATTAGCAGCAGTTGAACAATTAAAACAAATTGCAGCACAAATTGAAGTTGATATTTATTTTGATGATAATGAAACAAATCCAATAAAAATAGCACAAGATGCAAAAGAGAAAGCTACAAAAGAGCATTATGATGTTTTATTAATTGATACAGCTGGACGATTAGCAATTGATGAAGAATTAATGAATCAATTAAAAGATGTTAGAGATTCAATTAAACCTGATGAGATTTTTTATGTTGCTGATTCTTTAACAGGTCATGATGCTACTAAAACAGCTACAACATTTAAAGAAAAAATTGGAATTGATGGTGTAATTTTATCTAAATATGATGGTGATACAAAAGGTGGAGTTGCATTATCTATTGCTTCTCAAGTTGGTGTACCATTAAGATTTATTGGTAATGGTGAAAAAATGCCAGACCTTGAAGTTTTTATTCCTGATAGAATTGTTTCTAGATTATTAGGTCTTGGAGATATCGAAGGACTTGCTGAAAAAACGTCATCTGTAATTGATGAGAAAAAAGCAAAAGAAGTTGCTAAAAAGATTAAAAAAGGTGATTTTAACTTTAATGACTTTTTAGATCAACTTAAAATGATGAGTAAATTAGGTTCTATGAAATCTATTATTGGAATGATTCCTGGTCTATCTCAAATGGCTGGACCAATAAAAGATATGGATTTTGAAAACTCTGATGAAATTAAAAGAATTAAAGCCTTAATTGGTTCTATGACTTTAAAAGAAAGAGAAAATCCAGACTTAATGAATCCAAGTAGAAAGAAAAGAATTTCTAGAGGTTCTGGACTTTCAGAAGTACAAATTAATAAGATTTTAAAACAATTTAAAAGTGCTTCAAAAATGGCTAAAAAACTTTCTTCTAAAGGTGGAATGAAAGGTTTACAAAATATGTTGTCTCAAATGGGACCTGGTGGAATGCCAAAGTTACCTAGATAGAGATATATTAAATAAAATAGTATTGAGTTGTGAACTTTATTTTGAGTTTAGAATTCAATACTATAAATTAAATTAAGGAAAGAAAATATGACAGTAATTAGATTAACAAGAATGGGAAGAAACAAAAAACCATTTTATAGAATCGTTGTAACAGACTCAAGAAAAAGAAGAGATTCAGGTTGGATTGAATCAATTGGATACTTTAACCCAGTTTCTGAGCCAAAAGTATTAAAAATTGATGAAGAAAGATATAACTACTGGTTAAGTGTTGGTGCTAAACCTTCTGAAAAAGTTGCAAAATTAGCATCAAAATAATTAGATAGTTACTATGATTACTGATTTTATAGAAAACTATGCAAAACTAATTGTTAGTGTGCCTAATGATGTACGTGTTACTAAAGAGTTAATCGATGATACATTTGCAGAAATAACAGTTGAAGCAAATAGTGTTGATATTGGTAAACTAATTGGGAAAAATGGAAATATGATTAATGCTTTAAAAACTATGGCAAATGGTTGTAAAGCAAAAAATGGTATTTCTTATAAAATACAAGTTATCGCAAAGTAGAATAAAATATGAATAGTAAGATTTATG
>NZ_JBGUES010000073.1:0-10346 GCF_041821165.1 Poseidonibacter sp.
GTTTTGAACCATGAGTAAGGTGTCCACCATGAGAAAGGTCCATACCTAGAATTTTATCACCTGCTTTTAATAATGCTGCATATACTGCACCATTTGCTTGAGATCCTGAGTGTGGTTGTACATTTGCATAATTACATCCAAAGATTTCACAAGCTCTATCAATTGCTAATTGTTCAACTTCATCTGCAAATTCACATCCACCGTAATATCTCTTATTTGGGTAACCTTCTGCGTATTTATTTGTAAATACTGATCCCATTGCTTCCATTACTGCTGGAGATGTAAAGTTTTCACTTGCAATCATTTCTAAATGATCTGTTTGTCTTTCTAATTCATTTTGACATAATTGGAATACTTTGTTATCTGCTGTCTCTAAGTTTGCGTTTGATATAAAATTCATAATATAAACCTTTTTTCTAATTTTGCATAAGTATAACAAAACTTGAAAAAAGGTGCAATCCAAAAATTGCTATTTATTCTCTTTACTTATTGATTCATAGGCTATTAGTATTCTTTTTCTCTCTAAGCCCCATCGATAACCACTCATAGCACCGCTTTTTGCTATAACTCTATGACATGGAATTAAGTATCCTATTGGATTTTGTCCAATAGCACTAGCAACCGCTCTTACTGCTTTTGGTTTTTCTACAAAATTTGCAATATCTTGATAAGTTGAAACTACTCCATTTGGAAGATTAAGTAATGCTTTCCAAACATTAACTTGAAGATTTGTTCCTTTTACAAAAAGGTTATATTTTTTATTTTTAATAAAAATATTTTCTAAATAATCATTTGCTTTTTTTTCATCAAAAATCAGTGTTCCATTTTCCCATAACTCTTTAAATCTATTAAAAATAATATCTTTATTATTATCAATAAATCCTAAGTAACAAATACCCTTATGTGTAAATGCAATCAAAGCTTCACCAAAAGGGGTTTGTCCATAACCATAGGTTATTTGAACATTTTTACCCTTTTCTTTCCACTCTTTTGGCGTTACACCAATTAGATTTACAAATAGTTCATGAAGCCTACTTGTACTGGAAAGTCCAATATCTAGGCTACTATCTAAGATTGATTTTGACTCTTTTATATGTTCTTTGGCATAGTTTAATGTAACAGAGTGCAAAAATTGTTTTGGAGTAACACCAACATACTCTTTAAACACTCTTATAAAATGAAATTTACTCATTCCAATATTTTTTGCAATTTCATCAATAGAAGGTTGTTGTTTAAAATTATTATCTATATATTTAATTGCTTTTTCTATTTGAATATAATTGTTATTTTGGTTTAATAACTCATCACTCATTTTTTATCCTACGAGAACATTAGTTTTTTGTTTTATACAAGAGGATCTTCACCACTTTGCCAATTTGCAAGAAATTTCTCAACTAAGTGAAAATCTTCACCTGTATGTTGAGTAAAAGTTATATATTGGTTTTTTAGATCTATTTGAAATAAATCATTTACAATTTCCATATAACGAAGAGCTATTTCTCTTCGTTTTTCAATACTTCTGCCTTCTCTAATATCAAGGTTCATTAAACAAATATCATCTAAGGGATTAGCTCTTCCAATAGTAAGATTGTATTTATCATACTCTCTTATACTAATTGCAATATGGTCTTTTCCAGTATCCATAACCTCTGAAAATACATCTCTTATTTGATTAACAAACTTATCTTTTACTTCATTTGATACTTTTTTATTTATTTCAAATTGTAAATGTGGCATTTTTTATCCTTTGAATAATTGATATATTGAAGAAAAATCTTCATCACCCTTACCCATCATTTTCATTTTAGAGAATAACTCTTTTGGTACAGCTGCTGTATAAAGAGGTCTTTTCATACTATAAGCTAAATCTTGTAAACAATGTAAATCTTTATTTATTGCATCATTAGAAAAATGTGCTGAAAAATCTTCATCTATTAATTTTTGAGTTTTTGCCTTTAAAACAAGTGATTGTCCACCACCAACTCCTAAAATCTCTAAAGCTTTTGATTTAGGTATCTCACAACCTTCAGCAAGTGATGTACATTCAGCAAGTGTAGCCATAAATGAACCTAAACATAAATTATTAATCAGTTTCATTTTTGTAGCTTGACCTTCAAGTTCTAAATGAAATATTTCTTTTCCAAATTTTTCAAGTAATGGTTTTACATTTTCAAAAGTCTCTTTTATACCTGAACATGTAATAGTCACTTCACCTTTTAAAGCAGGCGCAACACTACCAAATACAGGTGATTCTAAATAAAATGCTTCATACTCTTTAATAATTTTATGAAAGTCTAAAACATCTTCATAGTGATTTGTAGATAAATCAATAATAGTTTTACCTTTTAACTCTTCACATAAAAGACCATTTTCCATATTTAAAATATTATCAACAGCAGTAGAATCAAAAAGACATAAAAAAACTACATCACACTTTTGTAATAAATCTTTTGGAGTTTCTACTATTTCAAATCCTAAATCTAATACTTTACTTTTTGTTCTATTATAAACAATTACTTCTTCACCCATTTGAGAAAGTCTAGTTGTAATTGCACGGCCTAAGTTACCTAAACCTATAAATCCTATTGACATATTCTTCCTTAGTTAAAAATTTTTAGATTATATTAAACAATGAATTTTTTGTCAATGAATTTTTTTATATAATATCGTTAATATTGGGTTAAACTATAATTAATACATTATTAAAAGACCTTTATTATAATTAAAATAAAAAAGGACACTTACGTGAAAACTCATCAAAAAAGAGAGCTTGCTATCTCTCTTACTACCTTCTTATTTTTAGTTATTGCTATTACTGGAGTACTTATGTATTTTCATATTTTAGATAACTATACAAAACAAATGCATGAAATATTAGGTTTAGCATTTGTTGCAATTATAATCTTTCATGTTTATTATAACTGGAAATCAATGAAAAAATATTTTTCTAATAAAGTATTCTTTCTTTCAGCAGGATTAATAGCTTCAATAGCTTTAGGTTTTATATTAACATCATCTTCAAAACCAAGCCCTAAGGCACTAATTATTAAAGCAACATTATCTAATCCTATAGAAAAAAGTTCTATTTTATTTGTAGATAGTTATGAAAAGGCTGAAGAAAAACTTTTAAATATGGGGATTAAAATTGAAAAAGGTAAATCTATAAAAGAAATAGCAGATAAAAACAACATTTCACCTTTTGAAATTATTGAGAAACTAGTAAAAGAATAGATGAAAACTCATCTATTCTTTTGTAAAAGTAAAACTAGTTTTTAAAGTCAGCTATGATATTAGCTTTTAATTTAGGAATTGTAAATCCAAATTCATCAAATAAATCACCAGCTGGTCCTGATGCTCCAAATGTATCCATACCATAAACAACATCAGCAAATCTGTAGTATTCTAAACCACGTGCAGCTTCAACAGCATAAACTCTTGTATTTTTATCAATTACTTGGTCAATATAAGATTGCTCTTGCTCTAAGAATAAGTCAAAACAAGGAACAGAAACTACGTTTGCAATAATTCCATCTTCTTCTAAATGACAAGCAGTTTGCAATGCTAACATTAGCTCACTTCCTGAAGCCATAATTGTAATTTGTGCATTATCTCTTTTTTTAAGTAAGTAAGCACCGTTTGAAACTTCACCGTAAGCTTTCTCATTTTTTAATACTTTTAAACCTTGTCTTGAACAAACAAATGCAGTTGGAGCATTCATTTTAAGTGCAGTTTTCCAAGATTCAACATTTTCAGTAGCATCCGCTGGTCTGAATGTATAGAAGTTTGGTAATGCTCTAAATTGAGATAAATGCTCAATTGGTTGGTGAGTTGGTCCATCTTCACCTACACCAATAGAATCATGAGTCCAGACAAAGTGTTGTGGGATTCCTGCAAGTGCTGCAATTCTAGCAGATGGTTTTAAGTAATCAGAAAATACAAAGAATGTTGCTGAATAAACTCTATATAAACCATATAAATTCATAGCATTAGCAATTGCTGCCATTGCGTGTTCTTTAATACCAAAGTGAATGTTTCTTCCATTAGGGAAATCACCCTCACCTTTTAATTCAGTTTTATTAGAAGGTCCTAAATCTGCAGATCCACCTAAAAATCCTGGAACTGCTGCTGCAATTGCATTTAAGATTTTATGATTTGAATCTCTTGTTGCAACTGAAGTATCAGCTTCAAAAGTTGGGTACTCAACTGCATCATAATTAGGGTTTTGTAACTCTTCAATTTTAGCTTTAGCTTCTGCTGATAAAGAATCATTCCATTTATTTTCAGCTTCTGAACCAATAATTAATTTATCAAATGCACCTTTAACTTCAGCAGGAACAATAAATTTTTCATCTGGGTTAAATCCAGCTTTTTCTTTAGAAAGTCTAATATCTTCTTCACCTAATGGAGCACCATGAGCATGATGTGAACCTTCCATAGAAACAGAACCTTTTCCAATTGCTGTTTTTGCAATAATCATTACAGGTTTTGTAGCAGCCTTTGCTTGAACAAATGCATTTTCAATTTGCTCAAAATTATGCCCATCAATTTCAATTACTTCAAAATCAATACCTTGGAATCTTTTCTTAACATTTTCAGACCATGCTAAAGAAGTATCACCTTCGATTGTAATATTATTTGAATCATAAATAATAACTAAGTTATCTAATTTTAAGTGACCTGCTGTCGCTGTTGCTTCATAAGAGATACCTTCTTGTAAATCTCCATCTCCACATAAACAGTAAACTTTATGATTAATAACATCAGATCCTAAAGTATTTTGAGCATATTTTGCAGCTGATGCAAAACCTACTGCATTTGCAATACCTTGACCTAATGGTCCTGTTGTAATTTCAATACCATGAGTATGTCCATATTCTGGATGTCCTGGAGTTTTAGAATGAGTTTGTCTAAAGTTTTTTAAGTCATTTACTGAAACATTAAATCCCCATAAGTGTAATAGTGAGTAAACTAAACCAGTTGCGTGACCACCTGAGAATACTAATCTATCTCTATTTAACCATTTTTCATTTGCTGGGTTAACGTTTAAGTGTTTGCTTAAAACTGTTGCAATATCAGCAAGACCCATTGGTGCACCTGGGTGTCCTGAGTTGGCTGCTTGAACCATATCTGCTGCTAAAAATCTAATCGTATCTGCTTGTTTTTGTAATAATTGTTTTGACATAATTATCCTATTTATTTAATGAAGTTTTCTGAATTTTCACGATTATAGCTAAATTTGATTAAATACAATATGAAGCACCAGTTTTATGAATATTATTAAATAAAAATATAATTTGGTTAACATAATATTTTTTATAGTATTATAAGTTTTTAAATTTCAAAGGTTAGTATATGTTCAAAAAAATTTTCTTCTTATTTTTTATTATTTTGGCAACTTTAGTATTTTCGAAACAAAACAATTTTCTTGTATCTTATGATCCAGATTATGCACCTTTTTCTTATGAGCAAAATAATAAAGCAAATGGATTATTAATAGATATATGGAAATTATGGGCAAAACAGAATAATTATAAAGTTACTTTTGTTTCTGGAAAAACATGGGATAATTCACTAGATTTAGTAAAAAACAATAAAGTAGACTTCTTTTTAGGAACTAAAAGTTATGAAGAGTGGATGATTCCATCTGTTGCATTTTATCAAACGAAAAGTACATTTTTTTCATTACGACAAAATAATCAAAATATTACAAAAGATAGTAAATTTAGTATTGGAATTATAGGTTCTGATTATGATATTTTACTTAAAGAAAAATACCCTTTTGCAAAAATAAAAATATTCAAAACTTACGAATCAAGTATTAAAGCATTAACTTCTAATAAAATTGATTTTATTTATGATGATAAATCAGCTATTGAGTTTTATATACTAGAAAATAAATATTTTCACTTAATAAAATCAAATGATTTCTTAATTATAAAAAATGATATTGAGGCAATTGCAAATAATCAGGTTAATGCAGATATTTTTACAAAAGGTTTTAAAAACATACCTCTTGATAAACTAATTGAACTAGAAAATAGATGGATATTTGATAAAAAAAATCTTACTTATCTTGAGCAAAAGAAAAATATAAACCTTACTAAAGAAGAACAAGAGTTTTTAAAAAAGAATATATTTAAAATATCAATATCAACAGATTGGAAACCTTTCTCTTTTTTATCAAAGAGTAATAGTGCTTCTGGAATTTCAACAGAGTATTGGGAATTAATTGCAAATAAGTTAAATATCTCTTATACAAACTCATTTTCTGATACTTTTAATAAACAACTTCAAAACATACAAAAAAAAGAAAATGACTTAATATATAGCATAGGACATACAAAAGAAAGAGAAAAGTATTCGCTTTTTACAAAACCTTATGCTTCTTTTCCTCTTTCAATAGTTACACTTAAAGATGAGAACTTTATTGAAGATGCAAGTGCTTTACTAAATAAAAAAGTTGCTGTTGGAAAAAATTTTACAGCACATATGCTACTAAAAGAAAAATATCCAAATATGAATTTTATTTTAGTAAATAGTATAGAAGAAGGACTAAATTACGTTGAAGATAAAAAAGCTTATGCCTTTGTTGATATTAAACCTGTACTTCTTTATAATATAAATAAATTAGGTTTTAATGATTTAAAAATCACTGGAAATACAGGTATAGATTATGATTTAAGATTTATGATCAGAGATGATTATATTTTATTGCACTCTATATTAAATAAAGCAATTGACTCAATTTCACAAAAAGAAGTAGTTAATATAATTGATAAATGGAATAATATCCATTTTGAGAAGAGTTTTGATTACACTCTTTTTTGGCAAATACTTTTTGTAATTATAGTAATACTTCTTGGATTTATAAATAGAACTTTAACACTAAATCGTCTAAATAAAACTTTAAAAGATACAGTTGAAGAAAAAACTAAAGAGTTAAATGCCTTAAATAAAAACTTAGAAAAAAGAGTAATAATAAAAACAAATGAATTAATCAAAAAAGAAAATATCCTAGCACAACAATCAAAAATGGCAGCAATGGGTGAAATGATTGAAAATATCGCTCATCAATGGAGACAACCTCTATCAGTTATTTCAACAGCTGCAACTGGTGCAAAACTACAAAAATCATTGGGAATCTTAGATGATAAAAATTTTGCAGATACAATGGATAGTATAAATAATTCAGCTCAACATCTTTCTGCAACCATTGATGATTTTAGAACATTTTTCCATCAAGACAAAGAAGAAAAATCATTCAAAGTTAAAATTCCAATTGAAAAAACACTTTCTCTTTTAGAATCAAAATTTAAAAACAGAAATATTGAGATAATACAAGAAATAGAAGATTTAAGTATTTTTGGACTTCAAAATGAATTTATTCAAGTAATTATGAATATATTAAATAATGCAATTGATGCATTTGAAACAAAAGATTTAGATAAAAAAGTGATATTTATTAAGGTCTTAAAACAAAATAATAATGTAGTTATCAAAATAAAAGATAATGCAGGTGGCATTGAAGATAAAATAAAAGATAAAATTTTTGATGTTTACTTTACAACTAAAGATAAAAACCAAGGCACAGGAATTGGTCTTTATATGTCTTATACGATTATTACAAAACATATGCATGGAGAAATAAGTGTTGAAAATGATTTATTTAAGTATGAAGATATTGAATATTGTGGTGCATTATTCAATATCAAAATTCCATCTTAAACAGTGTTAGTATTTAGCTTTTAATATTAATACTCTTATTTATATATGATTCTAAATCAATAATTTTTAGTGGTTTTGAATAATAATAACCTTGAAATAAATCACAACCACTAATTTGTAATAAATCTTTTTGTTCTATACTTTCTACACCTTCAGCTAATACCGTCATATTTTGTTTTTTACCTATTGAAATAATATTTTCAACCATACTTAATGAATCTTTATCTGTCAAAATATCATCAACAAAGCTTTTATCAATTTTTAGTTCATCAATAGGTAATCGTTTTAATAAACTCAAAGATGAATAGCCTGTTCCAAAATCATCTAAAGAGATTTTAATATTATGTTTTTTTAGTCTATTTAATAAACCAACAATAAACTCTAAATCTTCTATAAAAACATTTTCTGTAACTTCTAGTGTTATATCTGTTTTTATAGATTTATGGATATTAATACTGTTAAAAAGATTCTCATAAAAATCTTTTTCCATAAACTGTTTTACTGAAATATTAATTGATAATTGAAATTTAAAATCAAGATTTTTTTGCAATTTTTCTATTTCATCTAAAGATTTATCAATAATAAATAGACCTAAATCTCTCATCATTCCAGAGTTTTCTGCAATTGGTATAAATATATCAGGAGGAACAAAACCTAAATTTTTGTTTTCCCATCTTACAAGTGCTTCAACTCCATAAAGAGTTCCATCTTTATTTATTTGAGGTTGATACATCATATAAATTTCATTTTTTTCTAATGCTGTTTTTAGTTCTCTCTCAATAAGAGATTTTTTTAAATATTTTTCTTTTATTGATTTCTCAAAAATTTGATATGTATTTTTATCTTTTTTTGCTTCATAAAGAGCAATATCTGCATATCTTTTTATTTCATCAAAAGTATCCCCATCATTTGGAAATAAAGAAATACCAATACTAGCTCCTAATCTAAACTCATATTGCTTAATATAAAAGGGCATTGATAGCTTTTCTATAATACCTGAAGCTAGGTTTTCTAAATCTTGTTTATTTATAGTAGAGCTTATTAATATAAATTCATCACCACTATATCTAACTAGAATATCTTTTTTATTTATTAGTAATAACAACCTTTTACTAACTTCTTTAAGAACTAAATCTCCATTTATATGTCCATAGTTATCATTAATACTTTTAAAATTATCCATATCAATAAAAAATAAAGAAAAAGGTTTTTGTTTATCTAAAGAAGAAAACTCTTTTGTTAAATATAATCTATTATGCAAATGTGTTAAATCATCATGTGTTGCTTGATAATATAAAAGTTCTTGTTTTGTTTTTTCATAATTATTGATATATCTAAATAAGTAATAAATTAAACTAAAAACTATAAAAAATAGAGCAATTAAAGTAGCTGATTTTGTATAGATTTCATTATACATATTTTTTAATGGTGTTTGAGTTACTAACCATATATTATAATCTTTTATATAAATATTTGAAGCTAAAACATTTCTTTTATCATTACTTTTAATTGTTGTAATAAGTGCATTCTCTTTTATATCTTTTATGCTCGTATTATATAATAAACTAACTCTTTGTAGTGAATTATCAATAATCTCTTTAGGGATAGAGTGATTGTAAATTTCTTTATTTTTAGAGTGTATATGCTGTGCTATTTGGAAATAATAATCAAAGTCTCTAAATAAAAATGTTTCATGAATAGAACCACTATTTTGATTTTTTAAAAAGAAGTCAAATCCACTTTTTAAATCAATTCCAGCACTCATAACAGCAATAACTTTATTCTCTTTATCTCGAATTGTTTTTCGTATAGGAATAATGAAATCATTAAACTGTTCTATAAAAAAAGTTCTGCCTATAATCATTTTATCAGAATTCAGTGTATATTTAAAAACTTCTTTTGTCTCTTCTGATTTTAATAGATTTCTTAACTTACTAATATCCACAGTACTGTTAGTTAAGTAGGCTTCACCATTTGGTTTATATAAGAAAAATCCAATAATTGATGGATTTAATTTATTTAAATTATCTAAAATTTCTTGAGAATTTTTTTTAGATTTATAGTTGTTATTTAAAGTAAGTTCATTTCCTAGTATATTTAATATCATTTCATATTGCAAAAATACCGAATTTACAGAGTTTGCAGAAATTTTTGTAATATTTTCTTGTTCATATTTATATTTCTTTTGAATATCTAAAGATAAGAAAAATATAACTATTGATAATATGATAATTCCAATAAAAAAAATCATATAAAAAAGTGTCCAAATATTTTTTTTAATAGTTGCCATAATAAAACCTATATTAATAATTTTGTATATATTAATTGTACTATTATGTTTCTGTTAGTTGAGATTATTGTTTTTAGAATTAAAAAGAAAGTGAAAAAAATTATGATTGTTTAAAAAGTGGAGGAGGTAGTCGGACTCGAACCAACGCATGTCGGATTTGCAATCCGAGGCATTACCAACTTTGCTATACCTCCAACAGAAATGTATAGTGATTAATCATTTAAAATTATAAAAAGTTAGATGATTTTTTGTATAAATTGTATAAGTGGCAGAGAGCAAGGGATTCGAACCCTCGGAGGCGTGAACCTCGCCGGTTTTCAAAACCGGTACA
>NZ_JBGUES010000074.1:0-10324 GCF_041821165.1 Poseidonibacter sp.
TTAGATTTGTTTTCAATAACTAATTCAGTTAAAACAATCTCAATATTTCCAGTAACTAAGTTAGGATTTTCTAATCCCTCACCTCTAGCTCTTACAGTTCCAGTTGCAACTAAAACAAATTCATCTCTTACTGTTTCAGCAATTGGTAAAATAGCTGGATCTGCAACTAATTGAACTAATCCACCTTTATCTCTTAAATCAATAAATATAATTCCACCATGGTCACGTCTACTGTTTACCCAACCAGCAACAGTAACAGTTTCACCGATGTTTTTTTCACGTACGTCTGTACAATAATGTGTTCTCAATTCAAACTCCATAAATATAAATATCCGCGATTTTATCCAAATCTTACTTAATTTCTAAAAATCCAAAATCAGTACTTATAAATAATTTTGGTTCATAAATAACTTCATTGTCAATAATTTTAGTTTGGATTAGATTATCCGCATTTTCATTATATAAATAATTAACTCCAACTAAAGTAGAATAATCAACCCAATTGTATACAATATCAGCATTATAAGTAGAAATTTTATCTTCAAGTTTATCATCAACTTTATCAATAGAATTAGCAACAACAAAATTATTTCTATCATTTTCTTGAGTTAAAGAAATAAGTAATGGATTATAGTTTAATTGAGTAGATAAAGTAACTTTTGGCACAATTTCATAAACTGTAAGTTGAGATAAAATTATTGATGTTTGAACAATATTTGTATTTAAAAATAGCGTAGAATTCATTAATCTTTGGTCATCAATTATATTTTTAAAATAATTTCTTTCACTTTTAATAGCCCTAGTCATAGTAATATTTGGAATAATTAATTCATATAAATTTTTTAATTTATGTCCAATAAATGACTCTTGATAAAACATAATGTTTTTAGTATTAGAATAATCTAAAAGTTTTTGTATTTGTTTATCATATGAAATTGAACCAAAAACATAATTGCTTGAAAAACTATTTGTTTCACTTTTATTAATTAAAGGCAAATAAATATTTAAATCATCAACATCAAAATCATTTAAATTTTCAGATATATTTGGAGTAAATAGCGCAATAACTTTTGTAAAATCTTGATCTTTTATATCATCAAAAGTTTTTTGAATATTCTCTATATTCTCATCTTGTGTATCAAAAACCTTTATTTCATAAGCAACTCTTTGAAAAGCTAAATATCCTAAGATTGTATTTACAGAAGAGTTTGCGTATTTACCAATAATTTTAGAAGGATAAACAAATGCAATTTTAATACTAGGTTTTAAACCAGAAATAAAAGTATCTTGTTCAACAATATTAAACTCATCAATTACTTCAATAGTTTCATTAATACTATTTTCATCAACATTTTTATGAACAACAAGTTTTTCATTACTTGGTATTTTAATACTTACTTCATTTTCTTTAACAGCACAACCAATAAATACAAAAGAAATTAATAATAACGATAATAGATGTTTCAATTTATAGACTCCAGAATATTTTTAATTTTTAGCATATCATAATATGCATCTTTTTTTGAAGAAGGGTTTCTTAATAAAAAACTTGGTGAAAAAGTAGGAATAACTTTTATTGAATTAAATAAAGTCTCTTTTCCTCTAATAAGAGAAAAGTTTTGATTATTATCAAATAAATAAGAATAAGTTTTTTCACCTAATGTAATAATTAAACTAGGATTTACAAGTTCTATTTGTTTTAATAAATAGTCATTACATGAATCAACATTTGATTTATTTAAAGTATTTGAACTTTTACACTTAACTAAATTTGTTATATAAACTTCTTCTTTTTTTATATTTAGTACATTTTCAATCATTTTTGCTAATAATTCACCACTTTTACCAGCATAATAAAAGCCTAATTCATCTTCTGCTGATGATGGTTCATCATTTATAAACATAATTTTACTATTTTCATTACCAAAACCAAATAGAACATTTTTTCTACATTTTGATAATTCACATAAGTGACAATGTTCAACATTAGATTTTAAAGATGCTAAATTATCAGGTAACTTTAAATTTTTTATATCATTAGATGAAAGTTCAATATTTGAATGATATGAAAAACCTATAGATTGAAGAAAATTTAAATGATTAAGAAGTTTTTTTTGAGTAATTTTTGTCATAGTAAATTGTACATAAATATTTCTTGTACATTACATAATTTTAAAAAAGAATATTAAATTTTATGAAGAAAATAAATAAGGAAAAAATCCTTATTTATTTTAAGATACAATTACTTGTATCTATGAGTAATTCTACCTTTATCTAAAGAGTAAGGTGTAATTTCAACTCTAACTTTGTCATTTGGTAATATTTTAATATAGTGCATTCTCATTTTACCTGAGATATGACATAAAACAACATGACCATTATCCAATTCAACTCTAAACATAGCATTTGGTAAAGCTTCTATTACTTTTCCATCAATTACTATTACATCATCTTTTGCCAATTTATTCTCCCTATTCTACTGTACTTAAAATAACAGCTTTTCCATTTACTACAGCAACTGTATGCTCGTAATGACTACCTCTTAATCCATCTTCTGAAACGACATCCCAATTATTATCTAAAATAACAGGTTCTCTTTTCTTTTGACAAATCATTGGTTCTAAACAAAAAACCATACCGTTTTTAATTTTTGGTCCTGATTTAACATTACCATTTCCAATATAATTTGGTATCTCTGGTTCATCGTGAGGTTTTTTTCCAATACCATGACCACAAAATCTTACTAGTGGTTGAAAACCTCTACTAACAATAAAGTCTTCTATAGCTTTAGAAAGCTCTTTAAATCTCATACCATCTTCAATAATATCAATAGCATGATATAAAGCATCTTTTGCACAAGCAATTAATTCTTCATCTTCTTTTGATATTTTTCCAATAGGCATCGTTATAGCAGCATCACCATACCAACCATCGATTTCAGTTCCAATGTCGATACCTAAGATATCTCCTTCTTTTAAAACTACATCTGATGGAATACCATGAATTATTACTTCATTTAACGAAGTACAAATAGCATTAGGAAATCCGTATAAACCTTTGAAAGAAGGTCGAGCATTTAATTTATTTAAAAACTCTTCCCCCATTGCATCAACTTCTTTTAAAGTCATGCCAGCTTTTACGTTTTGTGCTAAATGATTTAAAGTCTTCGCAACTGCAATATTTGCAGTACGAAGTTTTTCAATTTCATTTGTTTTTCTTAATGGAATGGCCATTTTTAAAGACCAACCGCACTAAGTGTTTCGTATTTATTCATATATTGTTGTGCTTCGATTTTTCTCATAGTATCAATAGCAACTTGTACAACGATAAGTACAGCAACTCCACCAAAGTAGAATGGTACTCCCATAGCTTTTACAAGTAACCAAGGAACAGTAGAAATTAAACCTAAGTAAATAGCACCCCAGAATGTTAATCTACTTGCTGTTTCATTTAAAAACTCAGCTGTACTTGCTCCTGGTCTTACACCTGGAATAAATCCGCCTTGTTTTTTTAAGTTTTCTGAAATATCTTTCGCATTAAATGTGATAGATGCATAGAAGAATGCAAAGAAAACTACAAATAAAAACATAAATAAATTAAAAGTATATGAAGTTGGGCTTAAGTAATCTGCAACTACAAGTAAGTACTCATTTTGAGAACCTTGTAAAATAGTAGCAGGAAACATTAAAATTGCTGAAGCAAAAATTGCTGGAATAACACCTGCTAAGTTAACCTTAATAGGAATGTAATTCATAACTCTTTTATTTTGATTCTGCATCATTACTTTTCTTGAATATGAAACAGGAACTCTTCTTTCACCTAATTCAACATAAATGATTGCTCCAACAGTAGCTAAGATTATTACAATAATCGCAATTACAGTTAAGAAACTCATTTGTCCATTGTTAACTAAATCAATAGTTCCACCAATTGCACTTGGAATTGCAGAAACAATACCAGCGAAAATAATTAGTGAGATACCGTTACCAATACCTTTTTGTGTGATTTGTTCACCAATCCACATAAGAAGCATAGTACCAGTTAACATCGAAATTGAAGAAACAGCTATAAATGTATCCATGTCAATAGAAATAGCACCTTGACCGCTTTGACCAGTTAATGAATTAAGACCCATTGAAACACCAACAGATTGAATTAAAGTAATAACAATAGTTGTATATCTAATGATTTGCATATATTTTTGCATACCATCTCGTTCTTTTTTCATTTTACCAAGTGCGGGGAAAGTAGCTGCTAATAATTCCATAATAATAGAAGCTGTGATGTAAGGCATAATTCCTAGTGATATAATAGACAGTCTTTCAACTGCGTTACCACTAAACATATTAACAAGACCTAATGCATTGTTAGCATTTGAGTCGAAGAATTCTTTAACAACGTCTATATTAACTCCAGGAACTGGCACGTATGCCAGTAACCTGTAGATAAAAATAAAACCTAATGTTATAAGAATCTTATTTATTAGATCTTTACTCATTTTAGTTGCCAGTTGTAGTTACGTTTTCGTCTTTAATCTTAGCAACTAAATCTTTTGCAGTTAAACCAATTAATTTAACTTTTGTTACAGATTTAGATAATTTGTATACAGATTTGATTGTCTCAACTGTAATTTCTTCAAGTGCTGCCACTTGTTTAATTTTATCTACGTTAATAGAATAAGGTTTTGCAACTCTTGAGAAGAAACCAATTTTTGGCATTCTCTTTTGAATTGGCATTTGTCCACCTTCAAAGTGTCTCTTTGCAGAGTACCCTGATCTAGACTTTTGACCTTTTTGACCTCTAGAAGAAGTCTTACCCATTCCTGAACCTTGACCTCTTCCTACTCTTTTAACATTTTTTGTACTACCAGCAGCTGGTGATAAATTATTTAATGCCATTAATTATCCTTTAATTCTAGCTAAAGCTTCAACTGTAGCTTGTACTAAGTTATTTGGATTGTTAGAACCTAAAGATTTTGCAATAATATCTTTAATTCCAGCAAGCTCAAGAACAGGTCTTGCAGCTCCACCAGCTATAAGTCCTGTACCTTCAGATGCAGGCTTAAGTAAGATTTTACTTGCATTATACTTATGTTCAATATCGTGATTAATAGTTGTACCTTTGATATTTACTTTTACTAAAGATTTAAATGCGTCATCTAAACCTTTTTTAATAGCATCAGGAACCTCTTTTGCTTTACCAGTTCCAAATCCAACAGTACCTTGTTTATCACCAACAACAACAAGAGCAGTAAATCTAAATCTTCTACCACCCTTAACAACTTTTGTTACTCTACCAATTTTAACGATTGCTTCTTCAAAGTCTTCTCTATTAACTGCCATCATTAACCCTTATAATTTGATACCGTTATCTCTTAGTGCATCAGCGAATGCTGCAATAACACCATGATAAAGGTAACCATTTCTATCAAATACTACTGTTTCAATACCAGCTGCTTTTAAAGCTTCAGCGAATTGTGCTGCAACTTTGATTGCGTTTTCTTTATTAACTCTTAATCCTAATGCTTGAGAACTAACTGCTGCTAAAGTAACACCATCAACGTCGTTGATTGCTTGTGCGCTTAAATATTTATTAGATTTGAAAATTGAAACTCTTGGCTTATTATCTGTACCAAAAATTGAACCTCTAACTCTTCTTTTTCTCTTAATTCTTAAAGAATTTTTCTTTGCTAAATCTTTTGCTCTACTCATAGTTCATACCTTACTTAGCAGTTTTTCCGGCTTTTCTAACGATAACCTCGTCAGTATACTTAACACCTTTACCTTTGTACGGTTCTGGTTTTCTAAAGCCTCTAATAATTGCAGCCGCTTGACCAACTTGTTGTTTGTCAGCACCTTTAACGTGAACTAAGTTTTTCTCAACAGTAATTTCTAAACCTTCTTCGATTTCGAAATTAATTGGGTGTGAATAACCTAATTGTAGTTCTAAAACATTACCTTTAACAGCAGCTCTGTAACCAACACCATTGATTTCTAAAGATTTTGAAAAACCTTTATCTAAACCATCAATAGCATTATTTAATAAAGCTCTATATGTTCCCCAGAAAGCAGAAGATTCTTTAGTATCTCCAACTCTTTCTATAACAACATTGTTATCAGCGATTTCAACAGTAACTCTTCCGTGTGTTTCAACAGAAGAAGTTTTGTTCCCTTTTTTTACATCAATAACAGTACCATTTACAGATACTTCAATTCCAGCAGGAATAGCGATAGGTTTTTTTCCAATTCTAGACATTACACTCTCCTACCAAACAGTACATAGTACTTCACCACCAACGTTTGCAGCGAAAGCTTCATCGTTAGCGATAACACCTTTGTTTGTAGAAACAATGATTGTACCATATCCGTTTTTAAAGTTTTTAATTTCAGAAGCGTTTTTATAAACTCTTCTTCCTGGTTTAGAAACTCTTTTAATTTCATTAATTACTGAAACATCATTATCGTTATATTTTAATTCAACTTGAATTGTTTTTTTATTATTTTGACCGTCAATAACTTTGAATCCAGTAATATACTCTTTTTGTTGTAATACGTTTAAAACACCTACAACAGTGTTAGAGTGTAATAATGTTGCAACATCTAATTTTCTCATTGCAGCATTTCTAATTCTTGTTAAAGCATCTGCGATTATATCATTCATCATAGCTTAATTCCTTCTACCAACTAGCTTTTCTAACACCAGGTAATAAACCTTCGTTAGCCATTTTTCTTAAACAAATTCTACATAAACCAAAATCTCTGTAAACAGAGTGTGGTCTACCACAAACAGAACATCTAGTGTAAGCTCTTGAGCTAAACTTTGGTGTTCTTTGTTGTTTTGCGATCATAGATTTCTTTGCCATTACGCTCTTCCTTTTGTGAATGGAATTCCCACTAACTCTAATAATCTAAATGCTTCAGCATCATTATCAGCAGTAGTAGAAACTGAAATGTTCATACCATGTGTTTTAATGATATTATCATACTCAACTTCTGGGAACATTAATTGTTCATCAAGTCCAAAGTTAAAGTTACCTCTACCATCAAAACCATTTTTGTTAAGACCTCTAAAATCCTTAACTCTTGGTAATGCAATTGTGCAAAGTTTGTCTAAGAAAGTGTACATTTGTTCACCTCTTAAAGTAACTTTAACACCAACAGGAGAACCTTCTCTTACTTTAAAACCAGCAACTGATTTTTTAGCAATAATTTGAACCGCTTTTTGACCAGCGATTAAAGAGATTGTATCTTGAATGTTTTGCATTAATTTGCTATCTTTCATAGCTTCACCAGCACCAACAGAGATAACAACTTTGTCTAACTTAGCTGTTAACATCTTGTTTTTAGCAAACTCAGTTTCTAAAACTGGTTTGATTTCTGATTTGTATCTTTCTAATAATCTAGCTGCCATCTTATTCACCTTCTACTTTTGTTACATTAGAGATATCAATTGGCATCTCTTTGTTAACGAATCCACCCTCTGGGTTTTTTTCTTGATCAGGTTTAACAGTTTTTTTAGCTACTTTGCAATCTTTTACGATTACTTTATTTTTAGAAGGTAATACTTGTAAAACTTCACCAGTTTTACCTTTATCATCTCCAGCGATAATTTTTACAGTATCACCTTTTTTGATTTTTAATTTAATTGCCATATTATAATACCTCCGGTGCAAGTGAAACGATTTTCATGAAACCTGAATATCTAACTTCTCTAGCAACTGGTCCAAAGATTCTAGTTCCTATTGGATCTTTTTTTGCATCTAAAATTACAGCTGCATTATCATCGAATCTGATTAATGAACCATTTTCTCTTTGAACTTCTTTATGTGTTCTAACAACTACTGCTTTAACAACTTGACCTTTTTTAACTTTACCAGTTGGTAATGCTTTCTTAACTGAAGCAACGATAACGTCACCAACAGTTGCGTATCTTCTCTTAGAACCACCAAGAACTTTGATACACATGATCTGTTTAGCACCAGTGTTATCAGCTACGTTTAATCTTGTAAAACTTTGAATCATTAATTAACTCCTGTAGCTACAATAGTCTTTAATCTGAAAGATTTAGTTTTTGATAATGGTCTACACTCAACAGCGATAACTTTATCACCTAATTTTAATTCATTTCTTTCGTCATGAACTAAATATTTTTTAAATCTTTTTACAGTTTTATGATATTTTGGGTGCATAACTGATCTAGTAACTAGTACTGATGCAGTTTTGTCTCCAGATATCTTAACTACTTCACCTTGAATCTCTCTTTTATGTGTCATTTCATGGATCCTTAGTTAGCTTTTAATGCAGTCATAGCTGTTTGAATCTTAGCGATATCTTTTTTAGCTACTCTTAATTCAGAAGTATTAGTTAACTGCATAGTTTTTAGCTTAGCTTTTAATTCAAAAAGAAGCACCTTTTTCTCTTTTAATAACACTTGAAGCTCAGTCAAGTTTTTATCTTTTAAATCAGTATAGTTCATTTTCGCTATCTTTTGTTACAATTTTTGTTTTAAATGGTAATTTGTGCATTGCTAATGTTAAAGCTTCTCTAGCTAGTTCTTCACTTACACCAGCCATTTCAAAACAAATTCTACCTGGCTTGATATTCATAACCCATTTATCAACAGAACCTTTACCTTTACCCATTCTTGTTTCTAATGGTTTTGCAGTAAGTGGTTTGTCAGGGAATACCATAATCCAAACTTTAGCTTGTCTCTTAACTTTTCTAGTCATTGCAACTCTTGAAGCTTCAATTTGTCTAGAATCAATTCTACCATGTTCTACAGCTTTAAGTCCGATATCACCGTATGCTAAAGAGTTACCTCTGAAAGCTTTACCTCGATTTCGTCCCTTCATCATTTTTCTGTATTTAGTTCTTTTAGGCATTAACATGATTATTTACCTCTTCTCTTTTGTGGTCTTCTTTTAGGTTTGTCTTCTTCAGTTTTTTCAGCTGGAATACCTTTAGCAAGTACCTCACCTTTGAAGATCCAAACTTTAATACCAACACAACCATAAGTAGTGTGAGCTTCAGCGAAACCATAATCAATTCTAGCTCTTAAAGTATGTAAAGGAACTCTACCTTCTAAGTACCACTCAGTTCTAGCCATTTCAGCTCCACCAAGTCTACCAGAAACAGAAACTTTAATACCTTTAGCTCCACCTTTAAGTGCATTTTGCATAACTCTTTTCATAGCTCTTCTAAATGCAACTCTTCTTTCTAATTGTTGTGCAACATTTTCAGCTGAAAGTTGACCAGATAATTGTGGTTTTCTCTCTTCTTTAATATTTACAGCAATTTCTTTTCCAACTAATTTAGAAAGATTTAATTTAAGTTTTTCTACGTCTGCACCTTTTTTACCGATAACGATACCAGGTCTTGCAGCAACGATAGTTACTCTAATTTTTTTAGCAGTTCTTTCTACAATAGTTGAAGCTACACCAGCGTAGTATAATTCTTTTTTAACGAACTTTCTGATTCTATCATCTTCAGCAACGTTAGCAGGCATAGTAGAAAATTTAGGAAACCATCTTGATTCCCAGTTTCTATTAATTCCAAGTCTTAAACCTATTGGATTAACTTTTTGACCCATTACTTGTCTCCTTTTTCAGCAGCAGCTACTTCAATCATAATATGTGCAGTTGGTTTATGCTTAGGTGAAGCAGAACCTCTTGCTCTTGGAGTAAATCTCTTAAGAACAGAACCTTTATCAACTCTTGCTGAAACGATTACTGCATTTTCTGGTTCTAAACCTGCATTTGCAACAGCAGATGCGATAACTTTAGAAATGATTCCAGCAGCTTTGTTTGGTGTAAACTCTAAAGATGCGATTGCAAACTCAGCGTTCATCCCTTGAACTTCTCTAGCAATTAATCTTGCTTTGTTTGGAGAAAGTCTAATATATCTTAATATTGCTCTAGCCATCTATTACGCCTTTCTTTGAACAGAACCTTTATGGCCCTTAAATGTTCTAGTTGGTGCAAATTCACCTAATTTATATCCAACGTGGTTCTCTGTAATGTTCACAGGAACGAAGTTTCTTCCATTATGCACTGTAAAAGTTAATCCAATCATATCTGGTAAAACAGTTGATCTTCTTGACCAAGTTTTAATTGGTTTTTTATCATTTGCTTCATTAGCTTTGATAACTTTTTTCAATAGATGTGCGTCTACGAATGGACCTTTTTTTATTGATCTTGACATCTTAAACCCTTACTTCTTTTTTCTTGAAATGATTAGTTTATCACTAGCTTTTTTCTTTCTAGTTTTATAACCTTTAGTTGGCATACCCCATGGAGTAACAGGATGTCTTCCAGAGTTAGTCTTAC